>JBJLJD010000005.1:0-44990 GCA_045563435.1 Gammaproteobacteria bacterium | reverse complement strand
CCTTCAACAACAGTTGAGAGTATTTCATATTCCACATCAGCAGGTTCTTGTGCTGAGACAAATTCTGCAAAATCCTCAGTACTCATTTCTAAAAAATCACCATGAAGATGCCCTACAACTTTCGCATTTGGATGAAAAGCTTCTCTGACTTTCTCTGCACTAGATTCTTTCATTGATTCAACGTATTTTTCGACTACTTTATTAACACTTTCTGAACAGCTCATAATTCTCCTAAAATTTTAATATAAAGGATTATTTTGGTATTGGGAAAAATTTATTCTCTTGCTCAAAAGAATAAGCAGCATTTATTAAATTTGCTTCATCCCAAGCAGTGCCTAAAAATGAAACACCAACAGGTAAATCATTTACGAAATCTAATGGAATAGTAATGTGCGGATAACCAGCAACAGCTGAAAGACCACCATTAGCCCAGGAGATGCCGCCGTCTCCTCTTGAATCACCATTTTCTAAATCTGTAAGCCAGCCAGGATTCCTTGTGAGGCCAATTATTACATCAAGATTATTAGCTTCTAAAACACTATCAATCTGGGCTTTTGCAAGTCTGCCTATATCTTCACGTTCTTTTAAATATCTTTCAGTGTCTGTAGCTTTAAGACTCTCTATAAAGATCTCTTGTCCAAAATGTTTGAGCACTGTATCTGCGTTGGCTTCATTGAATGCAACAATATCTTCGAGAGTTTCATAAGGCAGGTCTCTCCCTTTCAGATAATTCTTCATACCCACATTAAATTCATAGAGCAAGACATAAAATTCTTTTGCAGCTTTGTAGTCACTCGAGATATTAAATTCAACATCAACGATTACAGCACCTTTTGCTTTAAGTACTTTTTTAACTTTTTGGATTAATCCCTTTTCTATTTCTGAAGACTCTGAGGAATTTAAAACGCCAACTCTCTTGCCTTTTAAATAGCTGGAGTCTAAATCAGTTAATTCCTCATAATCATAATCTTGCGGAATCTTTGCGGTATAAGAATCTAGCGGATCTCTCCCAGCTATAGCTTTCAAAACATTAGCTGCATCCATGACATTTTTGGCCATAGGCCCAGCAGTATCTTGAGTTTCTGAAATTGGAATTACACCAGTTCTACTTACTAATCCAACTGTTGGTTTGATGCCGACAACTCCGTTTACTGAAGCAGGGCAGGTGATTGAGCCGTTGGTCTCTGTTCCTATTGAAACAGGAACTAAACCTTGGGCAATAGCTGCTGCACTGCCTGAACTCGAACCACAGGGATTGTATTTTAAGTTAAATGGATTATTGGTTTGGCCATTAATACTTGTCCAGCCACTAGTTGAAGGATTGCCACGAAAGTTCGCCCACTCAGAAAGATTTGCTTTACCAAGAATTATGAATCCTGACTCCCTAAGTTTACCTACTAATGGAGCGTCATTTTTAGGCAGGTTATTTTTAAATGCTAAAGAGCCTGCTGTATTAGCTATGCCTATAGAGTCTATGTTGTCTTTTAAAAGAATTGGTACTCCGTTAAATTCCTTTTCTACACCAGCATAATATTCTTTTAGAATTTCTTGGTTTGAATACAGTGAGATAACAGAATTAACTTTCTGATCGTTGAGTCTGACTGACTTTACATATTCCTTAAAAAATTTATCTTTATCTTGGGCCTCTCCGAGCTCATCTAGAAAGCTATTAATATCATTATGACGAAAGTTTGCCTCTGCAATCATAAAAAAAGATAGTAAATAAATAAGATATACTTTCATTCTTCTAAAACATCCCTAAAATTAAGTTCTCACATAAAGGACTATCCTTTAAATATACACTACGAATTTAATAAATGAACCCAAAAGATTTTTTAATATTACTTATAGTCTCCTTCTTGTGGGGTGGCTCCTTTTTATTCATAAGGCTTCTTGTTCTGGAGGGGATGGAACCATTGGAGATTGTATCAATGAGGATGTTACTTGCATCAATATTTATACTGCCTTTCTTGTTAAATAGATCAAAAAAACACTCATTTAAAGATCATAGCCTCTCATTTCTCTTGATAGGAATTTTAAATACTGCACTACCATTTACTTTATTTGCATATGCATCATTACAGCTTGGAGCCGGATCTTTATCGGTACTTCAAGCAACTGTTCCAATCCTTACTGCATTAATTCTTTTTTCTTTATTCAAAAATGAATTTTCAATTTCAAAACTCATAGGTGTTCTAATCGGTTTTGTAGGACTTTTTGTTTTAGTGGGACCAGGGAGTAATTTTGATTTATTCTCGTCTATATTGTGTGTCGTAGCCTCTCTATCGTATTCAGTAGCGGGAGTCTATTTAGCAAGAACACCAAATAAATTAAATAATACCTATATAGGCATGGGCTCAATCATTATCGGAGCTATTATCCTCTCTCCATTTCTATTTTATTATTTTCCGAATTACGCAAAGCTTTCGGTAGAATCATGGTTTTATCTAATTGCTCTTGGTGTGGTAAATACTGCGTTAGCATATGTATTATTCATTAAATTAATCAAAAGAATTGGACCTATAAATGCTTCATTTGTAACTTATCTTGTACCAATATCAAGCATTTCACTGGGAATCATATTCTTAGATGAGGAGTTTTTAATTAACACATTCATTGGTTCATTATTAATTTTTGTTGGGGTGTTTTTTGCTAATAGAACTCAAAAAGACAAAAAAGCGGCTACATAGCACTTAAATAAAAGCTTATCTAAGTTTTTAAAATCTGTTGTACAAATTTAAAAATTGTGACAATATCGATATATTAACTACTAAAAATGAGGAATGACATGATAAAGAGGGAAGCCTTTGGGCTGTTTTTATTGTTAACGTTGCTTCTTTCTTTTTCGCTAACAGCGCAAGAAGAATCCAACGAGGAGTTGGTTGAAGAAGCTGAAGAAGTTGTCGTAACAGGTTCTCGAATCAAAAGATCTAACTTTGAGACCAATGCTCCTGTTACTGTTATAAGTTCAGAAGAAATCCAGGCAAGAGGGTATACAAAAGCTGCAGAAGCCTTATTTGCCTTACCTTTTGTGGCAGTTGGCGCCAGTAACTATGGAGATAGTGCCTATGACGGTTCAGAAGATATAGGCCAAAATATAGGTGATAGTTTTGGATTAGGAGCACAAAGAACATTAACTTTAGTTAATGGAAAGAGATTTGTTGCAGGTAACTCTGCGGCTGGTTCATTAGGTGCTGCAGTTGATACTAACAACATACCTAATGCACTTATAGATAGAATCGAAGTGAAGTCGATTGGTGGTGCAGCTGTTTATGGAGCTGACGCTGTTGCAGGTGTTATTAATTATATTCTTAAAGACGACTATGAAGGATTTGAATTTTCTTATGACTATAATTCTATTCTTGCAGATTTTGAAGGTGGTGAGGAAGCATTCAGAGGCTTAATGGGTTTCAATTCCTTCGACGGCAAAGGTAATTTTGTTCTTTCTATGGAGATGACAAAGACTCCAAGAATTGATGAAACAATGTTGCCATTTAGACAAAACTATTTATATAGAACAACACTTGCCGATGCAGCATATGCTGGACAAAGTGGTTTTTATGAATCATATAGACTTTATGGTCTAAGTGCCATGGGATTTGCATCTTGTGGAAGTACAGTCCTAGGTAACAGAGGAGTTGGTTTGTGCGATGATGGGCTAGCTTATCAATTTGATAACAGTGGAAATTTAACTCCTGGTGTGCTGGGTGGTATAACAGGTAACGCCGTTTGGTCTGTTGGTGGTGATGGATTATATCTTGATAGATATGGCTCATTTTCAAACTCTTATGACAGATATAATGTTTCATCATTTTTTAATTATGATTTAGATTTTGCTGTCTTTAAGGCTGAAATATATTCATCAGCATACGAAACATTTCCAACTGTTACTCAACCACAATATCAGACAGGTTTATTTGGTGGCACATCACAACCACTATTTCTACCTAGTGATTACCCATTTTTCTCACAACAAGCTAGAGATCTAATTTCTACTTTGACAGTAGACGGTGATCCAGTAGAGGGTGTGTATTTACAATGGGCTCCAATAAGTTGGGTTCCAAGGCCTACAAACGATGCATCAACTGACAGCTACAATTTTTCATTTGAAGGAGTATTTGATGCATTTGGTAATTCTTATGACTGGGTAGCTGGCTACTCTTTTGGAAAATCAGAAATGCTTGCCACAGAGGTTGACTACATTGATGGCCGATTCTTTGCAGCGGTCGATGTAGGCATTAATCCAGAAACAGGACTTATTGATTGTAAATTTAACTATGTTGAAAATTACACCAATACATTTATGGGTCCTATTCTTGGTAATGTAGCCATTGATAATGCATTGCTTTTAGGTTCTCCTGGCGATTGTGTGCCTGTTCAACCTTTCGGTGAATATGAACCAACTCAAGCACAGCTAGACTACGTAACAGCTAATATTTTTTCAAATAATAAAATTAACCAAATTGTTAGATTTGCAAATATTCAAGGGAAATTATTTGATATACCAGCTGGAGAGGTTTTGGGATTAGTTGGTTTCGAATCAAGGAAGGAAAGTGTCGACTACAAAGTTGACGGAGGATCAAAAGCTAATATTTATAGAGGTGGATATTCTGCTGATATATCAGGCGCTTTTTCAACAACTGACACCTTTGTTGAATTGGTAGTTCCATTGCTTGGAAATGGTTTCGGTGAATTATCATTAGGAGGCTTTAGTCTGTTACAAGGTGCTGAATTAGAGTATTCATACAGAGAACTAGACAATAGTCTTGCTGGTGTTGACTCAGCTGACAATATTGGACTTAACATAAGGGTAAATGACGATCTTAGATTAAGACTTAACCAACAAAAAGCTGTAAGAGCACCATCAATGGGTGAGCTATTCCAACCAGTTGTGGGTACAGGTACATTCGTTAGTGATCCATGTGACCAGAGTTTCATTGATTCAGGTCCTAATCCAACAGTAAGAAGAGCAAACTGTGAAGCGGATGCTGCAACATACGGAGTTGATATTTCAGCTTTTGAATCACTAGCAAAAAATGCATCAGTTCAAGGTTTAAGTGGTGGAAATGTAAATCTTAATAATGAACTTGCAGATGCAGAGGGTTTTGGTGTTATTTATCAACCAAGCTGGATACCTGGCGAATTTTCAATTGCAGTAGATAAAATAGTAATTGATATTTCTGATGCAATTGTGGCTTACAGCCCAACACAGATTATGAATGCTTGTTATGACTCAACAGACTATCCTAATAATCAATTCTGTAATCAGTTCTTTAGAGGTCCAGATTTTCAGCTTTTAAGAGGAGCTGGTGAAATTGCTTATATTGCTGGACAGGTTAATGCTGCGATATTTGAATATGAAGCGACAATTTCAGAACTAAGCTACTCAAACTCAGTAACAGATTTTGTTAATTTTGCTTTTGGCTGGGCAGGGGTTGATTTAGGTGATGGATATGGAGATTTCAATGTAAACATGAAACATATTTACAACGAAAAAGATCTATTCTCAGCAACAGGTACAGATATCAACGATAATACAGGAGAATTTGGTGCAAACGCTCGAAATAGTTTTTATACACAAATTGCTCATTCCTATGGCTCATTTCTTTCTTATATAGATATTTTCTATCATGGAGAAGGAAAATTTGATAATGACTGGGATTATGATGAGCAACCAGATAGATTTGTATATGCTGCAACAGGAGCTTTTCAGCCAAATCATATACCTGGGTGGTACATGGTAAATGCCGGATTAAATGTTGACATGAGTGAATTTGGCTTTGATGGCTTAACATTAAGAGCAAGAGTAAATAACTTGCTTGATTGGGAAGCAACAAATGTATGGCACAGAAACCAGCTCAGAGAGGGCGGTGTTGCTGGAGATTATGGATTCGCTAATGCTGAAGGTGGAGTAATAGGTCAAAGAGTATCTTTTGGCTTTAATTATTCATATTAGTAGATGAGTTAGCATTTTAAAAAAGGACCCTTTATGGGTCCTTTTTTTATGAAAGGGGAGAGTATGAAGAAAAAAATAATAATTTTATTTCTATTATCATTTGCAGTAACTGCAAAAAATTTAGTTCCTGAGGATTATTGGAATATACAGAAAGTTGCCAATCCACAAGTCAATAGCACCGGCAATGTAGTAGCATTTTTAAAAACTTACATAGACAAGAAAAATGACAAATTTGAAAGTGAAATTTGGGTCATGAATTCTGACGGAACAAATAAAAGCTTTTTTGCCGAAGGTTCAAATTTTAAGTGGTCAAATAAAGGTAATACTTTGGCTTATTTGAAAGAAGATGAAAATGAAATTAATCAAATTTTCATTAAATCAATGGATAGTCGAACAGAATCAAAAATATCAAATTTTGATAAGGATGTAGAAGATTTTGCATGGTCTAAAGACGATAAATTCTTTGCCTTTTCTTCATTTAACGAATATGACGATGATTGGGTCGTAGAAATTCCAGGTAAGAATGATAGTGAAGATTATAATTGGACAGATGACCCTAAGGTCGTTAAAACTCTGCATTGGAGATATGATGGTGAGGGAGAATTAGAGAGTGGTGAAAATCATCTTTATAAAATAAGTGTTGATGGTGGGTCTGCTGCAAAAATATCAGATTGGGGATTAGACTACATATCAGATCTTCAGTTCAAAAATGAAAATACCTTAATATTTGCTGGAAACGCACTACTTGACGATTTCCTTACCCCATGGAAACAATCTGAGGTTTTCGAACTCAATATTGAGAAAAAGAAATTAACAAAACTATCACCAGAGGGAGGTGTCTTTACAAGCCCAAAAATATCGCCAGATGGAGATTTAGTTGCATTTATTGGAAATCCAAATAGAGATTTTTCTTCTGTAGCTTTTAATATCTATACAGTTAAAAACGATAGAACTAAAGTTCATACAAAGAATTTAAGTGCTTCGCCTGAAAATCTTTTTTGGATATCTAAAACAAAATTAGCATTTGAAGTCGATGAAAAGGGTTCGGCCAATATTAAAATTTTAGATATTCAAAGATCATCAGTTTCTGATGTTTTAAATAAATTTAAAGATCAATTTTATTTAACTTCAACAAATGAAAATGAACTTTTTGGAGTTTATGCCACATCATCAAGGCCTGGTGAGTTAGCAACAATAGAGGATGGAAAGATTAAAGTTTTATCAGAATTTAATGAAATAGTTCTATCTCAATATTCGTTAGGTAAAACTAATGAAATAAACTATCAGGCACCTGATGGAACTGATGTTCAAGGTTGGTATATTGTTCCTCCAGACTTTGATAAAAATAAAAAATATCCACTAGTTTTAATAATTCATGGTGGACCGCATGCAATGTATAGGCCTCAATTTAATTATCTATGGCACCAATTTGCTAGTGATGGTTATGTTGTTCTATACACAAATCCACGAGGAAGTACTGGTTATGGCAGTGATTTTGCGAATGTCATTGATAATGATTATCCAGGACAAGGAGATCTATCTGATTTATTAGCTGGAGTTGACCATGTCACTGATCTTGGTTTTATTGATGAAGATAACATGTATGTTCAAGGTTGTAGTGGGGGAGGTGTTCTTACAGCTTGGGTTGTAGGACATGATGATAGATTTGCTGCCGCAGCATCACTTTGTCCAGTTACAAACTGGATTTCAATGGTTGGCACAACAGACATACCGGCTTGGACGTTTGAATGGTTTGATGTTCCTTTTTGGGAGGATCCTAATAATTGGCTTGATAGATCACCAATCATGCGAACAGGTTATATAAAAACTCCTACATTGTTTATGACGGGTGTATTGGATATCAGAACACCTATGCCACAAACAGAAGAAATGTATGTAGCATTAAAAGAGGCAGGAGTAGATACAGTTTTAGTAAGAATGAACGGCGAGTGGCACGGTACTGGAAGAAGAAAGCCCACAAATTGGTTTAGAACTTATAAATATTTATCTGAGTGGTACGAAAAATATAGAAAATAACTAATTTTTTGTTACAAATATGCAAAATATACATAAAAAATTAGGTAAAACGTTGTTAAGCCACTGATAATGTGCCATTATGGATACATAACTAAGATTTATAGTTTTCTATAACCAAATATAGGATTCTAAAACTTAATTAATCATTAGGTTCATCTAGTTTATACAATCACAAAATAATTATTACCCCTATTGATTGTAGTTTAGTTAAAAGGCCCTTCGGGGCCTTTTGCTTTTAAATGGTGCGCTTGGGAAGATTCGAACTCCCGACCCTCTGGTTCGAAGCCAGATGCTCTATCCAGCTGAGCTACAAGCGCATTTACTTATGTTAATTAAAAAAAATAGTACTGAAAAGGCGTCTTTTAATAACCAGAGGCTTGGCCATCTTTTCTGCTTTCAGAGGCTCCGTAATAAACACCATTAATTAACATAATTGCTTGGTAGCCACCATAACCTCCTTTTTCGTCTTTTATTATATGACCCAATTCAGATAGCTGATTCTTTATATCTCCAGAAAAGCCTGATTCAAGTGTCAAATAGCCACCATCTCCCATTACTTCTCCTGTTGGCTCTGAGGAGCCCATATGACGAATACGCGGAGCATCACCAGCTTCTTGCAGATTCATATCGAAATCTATTAAATTAACCACAATTTGAGCATGACCCTGAGGTTGCATAGCGCCTCCCATTAACCCAAAACTAATGTATGGTTCATTATCTTTAGTAATGAATGCTGGAATTATTGTGTGAAACGGTCTTTTACCACCAATTAATGAATTTTTGTGGTTTGGATCCATGCTAAACATTTCACCTCTATCTTGAAGCATGAACCCAGAATTATCAGGAACTATACCAGAACCCATCCCCCTATAGTTGCTTTGTATTAATGAAACCATATTCCCATACTTATCAGCAACAGTTAGATAAATTGTATCGCCATCCTCTAGTCCAGCATCAAACCTTTTTGCTGCATTGTTCATATTTATTAATTTATTTCTTTCTAAAGCATATTCTTTTGAAATAAGTTTAGCGGTTGGAATAGAAGAAAAATTTGAATCAGCATAATATTTTGCTCTGTCTTCGAAAGCTAGTTTTTTGGCTTCAACAAATAAGTGGATATATTCAACTGAATCTAATCCCATATCTCTTATATCATGATTTTCTAAGATATTGAGTATTTGCAAGGCCGCAATTCCTTGACCATTAGGAGGCAATTCCCAGACATCATAACCCCTATAATTTGTCGAAACAGGCTTTACCCACTCTGGAGAAAAATTTCTTAAATCACTAAGATTCATAGGATTACCATTTTTATTGAGGGTTTTAATAATTTCAGCTGCCGTAGAACCTTCATAAAATGACTGTCCATTCGTCTTGGCAATAGCTTGATATGTTTTAGCTAAAAGTGGATTTTTAAAAATTTCACCTTTCTTTGGAGTGGAGCCACTAGGCATCCATACAGAGCTAAAATTTTCATAATCTCGAAATACAGAACTTGATCTATCAAGGTAATATGCAATTAATTCTGTAACAGGAAAGCCGTCATTTGCATAATCAATTGCATTGTCAAAAAGATTTTCAAATGGAAGTTTCCCGAATTTATTATGTAACGCTGACCATCCAGCTACAGCACCTGGAACAGTAACTGGAAGCGCTCCATAAGCAGGAATTTTTTCAAAACCTTGTTGTTTAACATAATCAATACTCATTTTCTTTGAGGCTGGACCTGATGAATTAAGTCCATATAGTTGTTTTGTCTTTTCATCCCACACAATTGCAAAAAGGTCTCCACCTATTCCACAACCTGTTGGCTCAACTAGCCCTAAAACAGCATTTGCTGCGATAGCAGCGTCAATAGCATTTCCTCCAGATTTTAAGACATCAATAGCAGTTTGAGTCGCAAGTGGGTGACTTGTTGCAGCCATGCCATTTTGACCTATAACTTCAGATCTAGTTGCAAAAGGAAGGCCTGTAATTCTGTCATAAGCAAATAAATCATTAAAAAGCAGTAGTGATATAAATATAAATTTTTTCATAATCTTTAAAATTTGGTGCGCCTGGAAAGATTCGAACTCCCGACATCTTGGTCCGTAGCCAAGCGCTCTATCCAGCTGAGCTACAGGCGCACATTTCAATTATAATAATGTTTTGTTTTTTTATCTTTAATTATGAGCATTAACATTTATGGAGCAGGCATAGCTGGATTATCACTAGCAGCTTCTTTATCAGCCAATCATTTTAAAAATTATAAAATATTTGAAAAAGCATCTGATATTAGAAAATCTGATACTGCCATACAGTTAGGTTTTAATTGTTTTCAAGCTTTAAAAGATTTAGGTGTTTTAGAGTTAGTAACAAATCAGTCAATTCTAACGAATACATTGAACATCTACAGCAAGAATAACCTTTTAAAAAAAACTAATATAAAGGGCTCTCTATTTATAAAAAGAAATAATCTGATAGAAATTCTACTGTCTAAAATTGATTCAAATAAGATAGTTTTTAATGAAAAATTTGATAATAAAAAAATTTTTAAAACAGATTTAAATATCAATGCTACAGGTGGTCGAGATGGGGTGGATAGTGGAAGAATAGCCTCATGGGGAGTTATTAACTTAGCAGCAAATCATGACAAAATTTTTAAAGAATTAAATCTTTTTATGTTCCCAGGAATGCATTTAGTCACATATCCACTGACAGATAACCAGCTATCATTTACTTATATTAGAAAATCAAACAACAAGAAAAATAATAAAATTATTAAAAATATTTTGAATCCAATTAATGACAAAAAATTTGAAGCCTTAATAAACAAAACAGTAAGACTTCATTTTAAGAATAAATGTAACTATCTCAATGACAATAAAAAAGTACTAGAGATTGGTGATGCAGCACATCAATTTTTGCCACACCTTGCACAAGGAGGGACACAAAGCTTAATTGATGGAGTATTTATTTCTAAATATCTTATTAAAAACAATTTTGATGAATACATAGATGATCAAAAATTCTCTGATTTTTCGAGAAGAAGATTGCAATTGCTAAATAAAATTAATTTTCAATCACGAATTAATGCTGATGTATTTCAAATAGAGAATCAATTTATCAATAGTGTCAGAGATTTTGTTATTAGATTTAATACTCCAAGCTATAATTGGCTTTTCAATAGTTACTATGAAGCTTAGTGTAAATTTAAATAAAATATCACTCCTTAGAGAATCTAGGGGAGGGATTTTGCCTTCGTTTTATGATTTTGCAAAACTAGCTTTAGATCAAAACATTGTTGGCATAACTTTACATCCTAGACCAGACCAAAGACATATTATTGAAGACGATATCAAAATAGCATCTGAACTAGTTAAGCAGTATAAAAAAGAGCTCAATATTGAGGGGAACCCTGTTGAAAATTCAATTAATAGCTATAAGGGATATTTAACTCTTATTAGGCAGTATAAACCTCATCAAGCAACTTTAGTACCAGATAGCAGTTCACAGCTAACATCAGATCATGGATGGGATATTTCACATTTAAAACAACTTATAGATTTCGCTATAGAAATAAGAGAATCATCAAATGTATGCAGTATTTTTATTGATACAGATACTTCAGAGAGGGAACTTGAATTAATTTTGAATACAAATATAAATGCTATCGAGCTTTATACAGGACCTTATGCTGAAGCTTGTTTGTCTGAAAGCAAATCAAACATAGCAAACGAAATTTCGAAAATTCGAATTCTAGCAAAAAGTGCAAAAGAAAAGGGACTCAAAATTAATGCCGGACACGATTTAAATGCAAAGAACTTGCCTGCATTACGAGAATTAGATTTAATAGATGAGGTGTCAATTGGACATGCTATTATTTGCGACTCTTTATCAAAAGGATTTGAAAAAACTGTTAATGAATATATAGATATATGTAATGGATAAAGTAATAAAAGAAATTAAAGAACAAATTTCGTCAAATCAAATTTTACTTTTTATGAAAGGAACTCCTTATCAACCACAATGTGGATTCTCTGCAAAAGTATCTCAGATTTTATTTGAATATGATGTTGAGTTCAGTTTTATTGATGTGCTCGAATTCCCTGATGTAAGAGTAAACTTACCGTCGATATCAGATTGGCCCACATTCCCGCAGCTTTTTGTAAAAGGCGAGTTAGTTGGAGGCTGCGATATAATTACGGAACTTCACGAAAATAAACAGCTGGACGAAATCCTTAATTAAGCTGAGATTAAACTTTGTAAGAAGTTTTCATTTCCAACACGTTGAACAAGTTCAAGTTGTGTTTCTAAATGATCGACATGTTCTTCTTCACTTTCCAAGATAGATTTTAACAAGTCTCTAGACACAAAATCTTTTACACTCTCACATAGAATAATTGCATCTTTTAGATCTGGAATTGCTTCATTCTCGAGTTTTAAATCGTTATTCAAAACTTCAATTGGGTCTTCAGCTACATATAAGGCTCCTAAGTCTTGTAGGTTGGGTAAACCCTCTAAAAATAATATTCTTTGAATTAATTGATCTGCATGTTTCATTTCATCCATTGACTCACCATATTCATATTCAGCAAACTTATTAAAACCCCAATCGGAGAGCATTCTTGAATGTAGAAAGTATTGATTGATTGCTCGTAGTTCGTTGTGAAGAATTTTATTTAGGTGTTGAATGACTTTATCATTTCCTTGCATAGTGAATTTATATGCTTTGTACGAATAAAAATCAAGAGAGTAGAGGTATTTTGCTAATGAGAAGCATTATCAATACTAGAATGATTTTTTAAAGTGAGATTTTTTAAGTAGATTTTCAACTGATGGTTTGCACTTTCCACATTTTAAAGAAAAGCCTAGCTTCCTTTGTGAAACATCATAATCGCAAGAGTTTTTTGTGTAGCAGTCTTTTAACTCGCTTTCTGTAATTTTTTTACATACGCACACGTACATGTGTAAATGATAATGAGAACGAGTCTCATTAGCAATATTTTTTTAGAAAATATTAGATATTTTTTAAACCAAGTTTTTCGTGGATAGATGAACTTGATGTTGTATATCCAAACGGAACTCTTTCACCAGGATTTATTCGAACAAAAGCTTTTTGTACAGCAAGTGTTGTTTCATGGAAACCAGAAAGAATTAAATTTAATTTTCCTGGATATGTATTAATATCTCCAACTGCAAAGATTCCTTCCTGATTAGTCTCAAAATTTTCTGTATTCACAAAGATCTTGTTTTTGTCTACATCTAAATTCCAATCAAGAATAGGGCCTAATTTTTTATTTAAACCATAAAAAAATAATATTTTTTCAGTTTCAATAGAGTGAACTTCCTTAGTTTCAGTATTGAGCAAGGATAAAGACTCTACTGCTGTATTTCCTTGAATTGATTGAAGTATATAAGGAGTTAATAATTTAATTTTTCGATCTTGATGTAATCTTCTCACTTTCTTTTCAGTGTCAGGCGCGCCCCTGAATGCATCCCTTCTATGAATTAACGTCAATTCTTTACAAATTTTGCTTAATTCGACTGTCCAATCTAGAGCACTATCTCCACCTCCAAAAATTGTTACGTGCTTATCTTTGAACTTATTTTTATCTTTTACTGAATAGAAAATATCTTGTCCTTCAAAATTAGAAAAATCACTTTGAAGATTTGGTCTAATTGGTTCAAATGATCCTGCCCCTGCTGCAATGAATATATTTTTTGATTCAATGTTATTATTTTCTGAAGTTTTTACTTTCCATAAATCACCAACTTTTTTTATTTCATCAACTCTCTGATTAAGTAAAAGTTTGTAGTCAAAAGGTTCAATTTGTTTGAGCAGAGCATCAACATGCTGTTGACCTGTTTGATATGGAACTCCAGGAATATCATAAATAGGCTTATCTGGATATAACTCCGCACACTGCCCTCCAGGTTTATCAAGGTTGTCTATCAGTACACAATTTAATCCAAGTATTCCAGCCTCAAATACTGTAAATAGGCCAACAGGTCCAGCTCCTATAACTATTATATCTGTCTTCACTTTACTCTATCTCCTGGCTTTGATCCTTTCTCAGGACAAACAAGAAAAACATCTTTTCCACCTTCACCAGATGCTAAAATCATACCTTCAGATATTCCAAAACGCATTTTTCTTGGTTTAAGATTATTAACAATAACTACAAGCTTGTTGGTAAGATCCTCCAACTCATAGGCGTCTTTTATGCCAGCAAAAACCCTTTTTTCTCCAACTTCACCAACATCAAGAACTAACTCCACTAGTTTGTCAGCATCGGGCACTTCATTTGCTTCTTTTATTTTTGCAACTCTGAGGTCTACATTAATAAATTCTTCTATATTTATTTCACTCATTATTGTCTAATATTCCCTCAAAATTTTCTTTTTCAAGCCTTTTTAATAGTGGTTTAAACTCATTCACATTATTCAGAGAATCCTCACAAAGATTTGAATAGTTCTGTTTATCTATGTTTAGTAAAGAGAATATCTTATCAGCCGTTGTAGGTATTATTGCTGATATTAAAATATTTAAGTCCTTAAAAACATTTAATGCTTCACTGCATATAGAAATACATTCATCAATTTGATCATTTTTTGCCTTATTCCAGGGCTCTTCGTTTGATATATAGGTATTAGTACTATCAGCAATATCCATAATTTCTTTTAATGCTTTTGAGTATTCTTTTTCTGATAAGTGAACAATTATTTGATCATATTTATTCTTAAATGTTGCAGTAAGGGTATTACAGCCCTTTTTTATTTGAGAATTGTTAAATTTATTTATGAAATTTAATGTTCTACTTGGAATATTGATATATTTTCCAATTAAATCACTATTTATTTTTTGTATAAAGTCGTCTATTGAAAAATTAATATCAGAAATATCTCTGTTAAGTTTTGAAGAAAAATAATATCTAAAGAAATCTGCTTCAGCATAATTAAGAGCATCATCAGCTAAGATAAAGTTGCCTTTAGATTTCGACATCTTTTCTCCTTCAATAGTGAGAAAACCATGCACATATACTTCATTAGGTATTGGAAAATTAGCTGCTTTTAATGTTGCAGGCCAGAATAGCAAATGAAAATAGACAATATCTTTTCCTATAAAATGAACTATCTTCGAATCATTTATAAAATTATTAAAATCACTATTATTTTTATCACACCAGTTTTTTATAGATGATAAATAACCAATAGGTGCGTCTAACCAAACATATAAATATTTTGAGTCTTCATTTGGAATTTTAAAACCAAAATATGGCTCATCTCTTGATATATCCCAATCTTTTAAACCTGAATC
Organism: Gammaproteobacteria bacterium; assembly: GCA_045563435.1. Taxonomy (GTDB): domain Bacteria; phylum Pseudomonadota; class Gammaproteobacteria; order Magnimaribacterales; family TMED112; genus TMED112. The sequence continues at coordinate 29,697 of JBJLJD010000005.1, read as the reverse complement.
AAACCATTCTTTGAGTTTTTCCTTAATAGGGTCTTGATTAGAAATCTCAGAGACTGTTTCAGCAAGAAATTCTTTAAAGTTATTAAGTTTAAAAAAGTAATGTTTTGATTTTTTTACTACAGGCTTTGACTTCGAAAGAGTAGAGTAAGGATTTTTAAGATCAAGAGCATCATAGGTTGTTCCACAAACTTCACAGGCGTCACCATATTGATCTTTTGCTCCGCAAGCTGGACACTCACCCTTAACAAATCTATCAGATAAGAAGATGTTTTTTTGTTCATCAAATAGTTGCTCAATTTCTTTTGTGTAGATATCACCCCTTTCATATGCAGAATTAAAAAAATGTTCTGTAAGTTCTTTATTCTCCTTGCTGTGAGTTGTATGGAAATTATTTAAATCAACGTTATAACTTTTATAGGTATCTGAATGAAGTTTTTTATATTTTTTAGATAATTTCTCAGGAGTAGTATTAAGTTCTTGTGCTTTAAGCATAATTGGAGTTCCATGAGTATCACTGGCACAATAATAGAAAACCTCATTCCCAGCTAATTTTAATGAACGTACCCACACATCTGTTTGAACTATTTCAAGTACATGTCCAATATGCAGCGGGGCGTTGGCATAAGGTAAGGCGCTAGTTATTAAATATCTCATGTAGATGTGAAAATTATATGTTAATTTGATTGTTATGGAAAAAATCGCTATTTCATCTACAAAAGGCGGAGTTGGAAAGACTTCGCTAACTGTACTTTTAGCAAAACATTTACAATCTAAGGGATTGAAAATAGGAATAGTAGATGCAGATATTTATGGCCCAAATATCTTGAGACTACTAGATTTTAAGCATGAGCAACACGAACTTATCTTAAATGAAAATAATTTATTCGAACCTGTTGTAATCGATGGCATTGCCTTAAGTTCTATATCATTCGTAATAAATCAAAGTGAAGCAGTCGCATGGAGAGGGCCAATGCTAAGTAGTGCAATAAAACAAATAATAACTAAAGTTGAGTGGGGAAACTTAGATTTTCTTTTAATTGATATGCCTCCAGGCACAGGAGATGCTTATTTAACAATATTTGATGAAGTTAAAATAAAAAAAAGTTTATTAGTTGCAGTGGATGATGAATTAAGCATAGATGATTTAAAGAGAACAGATAATTTATTCAATAAGTTAAATGTCAATCAAATAGGTATTATAGAAAATCTTTCTGAAAAATTTCAATTAGGCGATAAAGCTATCTTATCGAAGAAAATACATGCTGAATTCCCCAATCATAAGATTTTGTTCTCTCTTCCAAGAATCCCTAAAAACGAATTTTATAATGAAATAAGAAAAATTTCGAAACTTAAAAACTATTTTCCTGATAAGCTATTCACTTAATGAAAAGATTTTTATTTCTTTTTTTTATCTCAACATTTTCAATTGCAGAAGATGATGAAGTTACTATAGACCCCTTTGAATCGACAAATCGGATTGTTTTTGAGATATCAGATGATCTTGACACAATCATTTTAAGACCAGTTGCAGAAATTTACAGGGATGTAACACCTAGGTTCATTAAAAATTCTATTAGCAATTTTTTTTATAATCTCTCAGAAGTAGACACAATTGTAAATCAATTATTGCAAGGGAAAATTGTTCTTGCTGGGCAGGATTCTCTTAGATTTATGATTAATTCTACAATTGGAATTGTAGGATTTGTTGATGTAGCAACTAGAGTTGGCTTTGAAAGACATGATGAAGATTTTGGTCAAACTCTTGGTTATTGGGGAGTACCAGCAGGCCCTTATGTGTTTTTACCAGTAATTGGTCCCTCAACCATTAGAGATTCTTTTAGCAAGCCTACTAGTTGGTTTCTTTCCGGAAATTTATCAGTTTCAGATGAGGAGGCAAAAATTTTTATAAATTTACTTGATGCAGTAGAAACACGTGAACGTTTATTAGTTGCAGAAAAACTAATTGTCGGTGATAAATATGAATTTGTTAAAAGTGTCTATATACAAACTCGTAAAGATTTAGTTTTCGACGGAGATGTTGAAGATGAATTTCTTACAGATTTAGAGCTAGATCTTTTCTCAGCAGATCCTCTTTTAAATCAATAAATATATTTTCTATTGAGATATCTTTGTTTTTGAGTGAATTTAGTATTTCATTTCTTACCTTTTTATTTTTAGAAATAACTTTAATAAGCTGCATAAAATGATTTAGAGCTCTATTTATATCTTTTTGGTTCGGAAGGCTCAAAACATATACTAAGTACTTATTCATCATACTTTTTAACGACTCTTGACTTACGTTATTAAAGATTTCTTTTTCTACATCTAGAAGGAATAGTGGATCATCATAAATTTTTCTTCCTAACATTATTCCATCAAAATTATTTAGTAAATTTTTACAGTCCTTAAGATTATCAATTCCACCATTTAAAATAATTTCTAACTCAGGAAATTCTTCTTTAAGATCTTTAACAATTTTATAGTCTAGTTTTGGTATAGACCTATTTCTTTTTGTATCAAGACCACTTATTGCCTTTCTTGCGTGAATAATAAATGTTTTTACACCAACATTAGAAATCTCATTAACAAAATTAAAGAGAAAATCTTTTCCTTCAAATTCGTCTACCCCAATTCTACATTTAATAGTAACTGGCAAAGATACATTTTTTTTTATTTCATATAAGCATTCGGATAATAAGTTTTTATCTTTCATTAAAAAAACTCCAAAATTTCCAGACTTTACTTTTTTAGAGGGGCATCCAACATTAAGATTTATCTCACTATATCCAAAATTTTCACCAATATTAGCAGCAATTCCTAGATTTTTTGGATTGCTTCCCCCAAGTTGCAAAGCAACTGGTTGCTCACAGTCATTAAATGATAGTAATTTCTGGCTATCTCCTTTAATAATTGCATTTGAGTGAATCATTTCTGTGTATAGATAAGCATTCTCACTCAATAATCTTGATAAAAAACGGAAGTGTTTATCCGTCTTCTTCATCATTGGAGCAATGCAGAATTTTCTGTTCATTAAATAAATAAGATTACACATATGAGGCCAACTATAGTTAGCACGATTGTGTATGGTAACGCCTTATATACCATTTTTAAGTAAGAAAGACCTATCAATGGAGCAAGAGAAGAAGTTAAAAGAAAAAGAAATGCTGCTTGTCCATTTGGAGTAGCAACACTTGGAAGATTTGTTCCTGTGTTTATAGCAACAGCCAAGTTATCAAATTGTTCCCTATTAATTAGTCCATCATTGAGCGCTGCCATAATTTCATTCATATATACAGTAGCGACAAATACATTATCACTGATAGCAGAAAGAACACCATTTGCTATGAAAAATAGTGGAGTTTGTATATCTGGCGATGTAGATAAAACATAACTTGTAACAGGAGAAAATAAGTTTTGATCATGAATAACAGCAACAATAACGAAAAATATTACAAGAAGAGCTGTGAAGGGAAGAGGTTCTTTAAAAGCCTCCCCTAAATCATGTTCAGATGTAATCCCCTTAAGAGAAGTAAGAAATACGAGTAAGAACAATCCTATTACACCAACTTGTGCTAAATGAAATGCAAGAGCAAAAATAAGTAATATTCCTAGCAATGCTTCAATAACTAAATGAGTATTTTCAATCTTTGTTCTATTTTTTTCTTTCTCTAAAGCTGCATCAATTAATTTATTTCTTAATGTTGTTGGAAGTTGAGCACCATATTCAGAAAGTTTTAACTTTTCGATAATAATACATGTAAGTATTCCAAAAAATAAAACAGGAATTGTTACAGGGGCCATTCTAAGAAAGAACTCTATAAAGCTCCAGTCAGCTTTGGTTGCAATTAATAAATTCTGTGGTTCTCCAACAATTGTGCATACACCACCTAAAGCAGTACCTACTGCTCCATGCATCACGATATCTCTTAAGAAAGCTTTCCCTTGATCAAATTCTTTTAGAGTTATGGTTTTATTTTCCAGGTTCTCAGCAAAAATATTATAAAAACCAATCGAAACAGAAATAAGTACAGCAGTAACTGTAAGAGCATCAAGAAATGCGGATAAAAAAGCTGAAGAAAATAAAAAAAGAAGTGAGAGAGTTATTTTATTTTCAAAAAATTCAATGATTTTTGTGAAAATAACAAGCAATAAATCTTTCATAAAGAATATTGCTGAAACCATAAACATTAGAAGCAAAAGAACTTCTAAATTTCCCTCAATTTCGTGAAAAACTTGATAGGTATCAGTTAGTCCCATTAATAGGGCTTGAAATGCAATTAATCCACCTGGTTGCAATGGATAACATTGAATTGAAAATATTAATGTAAAGATGAATTGTAGTAAGAAAATCCAACCCAATATAAAGCCGGTTTCTAAACCTAAAATATTTAGTAAAAAATAAAGTACAGGATTAATAATTAAAAATCCAAAAATAGTTCTTTTGTACCAACTCGGAGCATTTCCAAGGAAACTTTCATAAAATGTGCTTAAAACATTGGCCATAAAAAGTTACATTATACAGAATATGTCTATTTATAAACCTTGTTTTTCATCTTTATCAAGGCCAAAAGTAACTGATAAAGTTATTTTTATTACAGAAGAAAATAAAATATTAATTAACAAAGAAACAGGATCGATATTAAATGATCCACAAGATACAAAAAATAATACCTTTTTTAAGATCTATAACAATGGTAAAGATTCTATTTATCTAGAAAAAGGCATAGGCACATTAAGTAAAAATTTATTTAAAAGAAAGGAAGTGCTCATGCATTTGAATTACAAAGAATTCTCATATTTTTCCAGAGCAGTACAAATTAATGATTGGATTTATAAATTTCTTTATTGCCCAGAGCATGGAGATGAGCTTGAGCAAATAAAAGAAGATTTAGCTAAAAATAGTAAAAAAAATAAATTTAGTTATTACCCCAAAATGTCACCTTGCATTTTAGTAGCAGTAACCAATAAAGATAAAATGTTATTAGTAAAGCATTATAGGCACTCATTTTTCTTTACAGTAATTGCAGGATTTGTGGAGTATGGAGAAACTCTTGAAGAATGTGTGAGACGTGAAGTTTTTGAAGAAGTAGGTATAAAAGTGACTAATGTTAAATATTTTGAGAGTCAACCATGGCCATTTCCAAATCAGTTAATGATGGCATTTACCGCAGAGACTAATGAAGAAGAACTTACTCTTGATGATGAAGAGATAGAAGAGGGTAGATGGTTTGATAAAAAGAATTTACCAAAAATCCCACCACCTCCTTCTTTATCAAATAAATTGATACAGCATGTTATCGATTCCCTGATCTAGGGTCATTTTTAGCTCTAACAACAGGCCTTTTTTTAGTTTGCTTAACCTCTTTTACATTACCGATGTTATCGTCAGGAATTGGCTTTTTTTCAACCTTCACTCGTTTCTTATTTCCATCAATAGGTTTTTTACTTATTGGTTTAGGTTTTCTTTCAATCTTTCTATCATTTTTAAATTTTGTTGGCCTAGGTTTTCTAAATTTACTAGGTTTTCTTCCTTTATTTCTATTTCTATCGGGAGAAAATTTTTTCACAGGCTTTTTTTGATTCGCTTCTTCATCAGATTTAAAAAAACTAAATAAAGAGTCTATAAAGCCTTTTTTGTCACTATCAGAGCCAGGCATATTGCTAAATTCAACATCCTCTACTAACGGTTTTGCCTGTCTTTTTGGAACTTTAATATTGTAGCTACTCCTATTTTGGAAAGCTTTTGATGATTCGTTAAGTTCAGATTCGTAATCAAAATAAGCATTTTTCTTAACTTCAATCGTGTAGTTATCGTTTTGTTTGTAAGGATCGATAAATACAAGAATTTTAATTTCAAATTTATTTTCGACCTGATTTAAGTTATTTCTGTATCTGTTTAAAAGTTCGTTTGCGATATTAGGTGATACTTTAAGGAGAAGTGCACTGGATTTATTGTTAATTGCTTTCTCAGTTAAAAGTCTAAAAATTGATTCACATATCGAAACAACAGATCTCACCCATATAGTTTTTCCCATCAAATCATTCAATGCAGGTTTTATTCTCTGTCGGGACATTTCCATTAGACCAAATCTTGATATTTTATCTAACTGTACCCTTGCATGATCTTGTTTTGTGGACTCATACATTGCTCTTTCTACCTTTTCATTATTTTTCTCATCATCCATATCTATAAAATCAATAACAATCAAACCACCTAAATCACGTAATTTAACTTGCTTTCCAATTTCATGTGCAGATTCAAGATTTGTCTTAAGGGCTGTTTCCTCAATATCTCCACCCTTTGTAGATTTAGCAGAGTTTATATCAATGGATGTTAAAGCTTCACCCGAATCAATTACCAATGATCCTCCAGATGGGAGTTTAACCTCTCTAGAAAAAGCAGATTCAATTTTTGATTCTATTCCATAGCTTGCAAACAAAGGAATGTTATCTTGATATAACTTAATTTTATCCATAAAATCTGGAACAATTTTTTGTGCATATACTTTTGCCGACTCAAAGTCCTCTTCATTATCAACAACTAGTTCACCTATATCTGCTTTGAAGTAATCCCTTATAGTTTTTTGTATTAGGCTTTGATCTGCATAAATAAGCTGATTAGTTTTAGCATCATTAATAGCAGTACTTACTTCTACCCATAGTTTTTTTAGATACTCTAAATCCCAGTTCAATTGCTCTTTTTCTTTATCAATTCCAGCAGTTCTGATTATTACACTCATATTTTCAGGGACTTTTAGCGAATCCATAAGCTCTTTTACTTTTTCTCTTTCATCGCCATGGATTCGTCTAGAGATACCTCCCCCTGAAGGATGATTTACCATCAGTACAACATATCGGCTAGCTAAAGATACATAGGTTGATAGAGCAGCTCCTTTATTTGCTCTCTCTTCCTTTTCAATCTGAACAACAATATCGTCGCCTTCTTTAATTTTAAATCTATCTGCACCAGTTTTAGATTGGTCAAAATAATCAGCATTAAGCTCTTTGAAAGGTAAAAATCCATGTCTTGAGGAACCAATTTCAACAAAAATTGCTTCAAGGCTTGCCTCAATTTTAGTTATTTTTCCTTTGTGAATACTTCCTTTTTGAAAGGAAGTGCCCCCGAATTCTAAGTCAAAATCTATTAACTTTTCACCATCAACCAAAGCACTTCTTTTACCATTGATGGAATTTGTATCTATTAGAATTTTTTTCATCTTTATCCCTTTTAATAAGAGATAAGAACTTTTTTAAATCTGAAGTTTTGTAGAATTATTCATTTTATATAAACTTTTTAATCTAATTTTTATTGTTCTTATCATATGTATAATTAATTTCTTTCTGCTTACTTTGTATATTTCTCATTTCTGGTAGTAAGCTAGAACATATTCTACAGCATAATGATAAAAATTGAATTTTTAATTATTGATCAAGATAACTCTGGAAGAAGATTAGATAATTTTATTTTTTCTAAATATAAAAAAGTACCTAAATCAAAAATATATAGCTCAATAAGAAAGGCAAAGATCAAGGTAAATGGTAAAAAATCAAAACCAGACTACAAATTGTGTGAAAAAGATAAAATTTCATGTCCTGCTTTTGTTGAGAAGAAAAGCGTCAATGATTCTCCAAATATATCTCGACATTTAGAACTCATGGAAAATTCTATTATTTATGATTCTAAAAATTTTATCGTTATCAATAAGCCCCCTAATTTTGCAGTGCATGGCGGCTCTGGCTTAAATTTTGGAGTTATAGAATTAATAAAAAAAATTTATAAATATTCAGATGTTTACAAGCTTGCCCATCGTATTGATAAATTTACAAGCGGATGCCTAATTATTGCAAAGAAAATGTCTTCATTGAGGGATGTACATGCACAATTCAGAAATAAGCAAGTAAAAAAAGTCTATGAATGTATCGTTCATGGACAATGGCCCAAAAGTAAAACAAAAATTGAATCGAATATAGAGGTAAGAAAATTAAATAATCAAAGATTCTCGGTTGAAAGTGAAGCTGGAAAAACATCTCATACAAAATTTAAGTTTATTAAATGCAATGATTTATTTTCACATATTGTTGCACTTCCAATTACTGGAAGAACACATCAAATTCGACTTCATTGCAGTAGTGCTGGACACCCAATAGTAGGAGATAATAAATATAAACTTAATAAATACCATGAAACTAAATCAAGAATGATGTTGCATGCAAAGGAAATTAATTTTATTGATGACGGGAAAAAAGTTAAGGTGATTGCAAAAGAAAATTATGGATTTGGTTTAAACAAGCTTACTAATAGCTAATTTATCTGAGTAAGCAGCGTTTCCTCTTACTACATCGATTGAAACAACCATTAGAAAAAAGACGCAGCTCGAAATTACTAATAATGGGACCCTCATTGATATGAATAATAGCATATAAGAATGAAAACTATTTCTTCTTCTTTTTAGTTATCAATATATATCCACCGCCCAAAAGTGTAATCAATGCAATTAATAAACCTTCATTCATAAAACCTTGAAATTCTGGTAGGGATGAACGGACTTGAACCGTTACGCTTTTCAGCATGCGAGTTTGAGTCGCACGTGTCTACCAATTCCACCACATCCCCATAAATTGCTATCATACAACCTGTGAATCAAGACATCTATAAAAGTGATTATGATTATGAAATTCCAGAAAAGTTAATTGCTAGATATCCACCTAAGTATCGAACAGATTCAAAACTGCTCTTATACAAAAATCAAAACTTCTCAATTGAAAATTTTTCTTCAATTTCAAATTTTTTCAAGAAAGATGACCTAATAGTTTTCAATGAAACAAAAGTATTTAAAGCAAGATTAAGATTGCAAAAAGATAGTGGAGGCCAAACAGAAATTTTTATAAATAGAATTCTTTCTAAGTTTGAAGCAGAGTGCTTAACTAAAGGGTTAAACCTTAAAAAAAAATCACAAGTTCTTAAAACAGATAGTTTCCCTTTGAAAATTAGTATTGTTAAAGAAAATGAAGGATTGGTATTAATAAAGTTTAGTCAAAACGTTGAACATCTATGCTCAATATATGGAAAGGTTCCTATCCCACCATATCTAAAGAGAGATGATGATGAATTTGATAATGTTCGATATCAAAGTGTATTTGCAAATGATGTGTTTAAAGAATCTGCAGCTGCACCAACAGCATCCTTACATTTTGATAATGATTTATATGAAAAGATCACAAGCAAGTTTTCTACTTGTAAGATTAATTTAGCTGTAGGACTAGGCACATTTAAACCTCTGTCTAATGATGCAATCAATAATTCATCCAAATTACATGAAGAAAACTTTTTTATATCTGATGAATCAGCAAAAAAAATTAATTCTCAACTCAAAGATAATAAAAGAATCATAGCTATAGGCACCACAACTCTTAGAGCATTAGAATCATCCTGGAATAATGAAACAAATTCAGTTTCACCTGGAAAACAGACAACTACTATTTTTATTAAAGAGGGGTTTAAATTTAATGTAGCTAATGCATTGCTAACTAATTTTCATTTACCACAATCAAGTTTATTGATGTTGGTTTGTGCATTTGCTGGAAAGGAACTTATATTTTCAATGTATGAATTTGCAATTAAGAATAATTTACGCTTTTTCAGTTATGGAGATGCGATGATAATAGAAAGATGTCCTTTGAATTATTAACTTCATCAGGGTATGCACGTAGAGGCACCCTAACAACCAAAACATCGAAAATACAAACACCTGTATTTATGCCTGTAGGAACTTATGGGACTGTAAAAGGTTTAACTCCAGATCAGTTACATGATATTGGATTTGAAATAATTCTCGGTAATGCATTTCATCTATTTCAACGACCAGGATTAGAAACAATCAAGAAATTCAGCGGATTGCATAAATTTATGGGCTGGAATAAATCAATTTTGACTGATTCTGGTGGATTTCAGATATGGAGTTTGAAGGAGCTAAGAAAAATTTCAGAAGAGGGAGTTGAATTTAAATCACCCCTTGATGGTTCAAAAATATTTATGTCTCCTGAGGACTCAATAAATACTCAGCTTATTTTAAATTCTGATATTGTTATGGCTTTTGATGAATGCACCAATTATCCAAGTTCACTTGATGAAGCGGAAGAATCTATGAATCTAACTCATAGATGGACAAAAAGATCTATTGACTATTTCAATAAAAACAAAAATGGACATTTGCTTTTCGGCATAGTGCAGGGTGGGATGCATAATGAATTAAGATTAAAGTCACTTGAATTTATGAATAGTATGAAACTTGATGGAATTGCACTTGGAGGTTTAAGCGTGGGAGAGTCTAAAGAGGAAAAGACAAAAGTTCTTAAATTTCTTGCTCCACATCTTCAAATAGATAAACCTCATTATGTAATGGGTGTTGGTACACCAGAGGAGATTGTAGAAGGCGTTAGATATGGAATAGATATGTTTGATTGTGTAATGCCAACTAGAAATGCAAGAAATGGATTTTTATATACAAGTAAAGGAATTTTAAAAATAAGAAATTCTGAACATAAAAACTCTACTAAACCTATAGACGAAAATTGTGACAGTTACACAAATAGAAATTTTTCTCGTGCTTACCTTCATCATTTAGATAAGTGCAATGAAATATTAGCAAGCACTTTGATGAGCATACATAATTTATCTTACTTTTATAAATTAATGTCTGATATAAGAAAGTCTTTAGAAGAAAATAAATTTGAAGAATTTCTTGATTCCTTTTACGATATGAGGAGCTTAAGGAAGCCAAAACTATAGGATTAATTATGAACGAAGCAGCAGCACCAACATTCTTTCCATTTTTAATGTTACTGTTCTTTTTTTTATTTGTTTATTTCATGACAATTAGACCACAACAAAAAAGAAAAAAAGAGCATGATTCATTAGTCGCTGCACTCAAGAAAGGTGATGAAGTAATGACCTCTTCTGGAATTGTAGGAAAAATTGAAAATGTAAAAGACAGATATGTGTTAATAAGACTGGGAGATAATGTAACAATTAATATGCAGAAAGAGTTTATTTCTTCTTTGCTCCCTAAAGGTACTATTAATAATATTGAGACACAGTGAATCGTTTTAAAATTTGGCAAAATTTTTTAATTTCAACTGTATTAGTTGTTGGGATAATTTTTTCCCTACCAAATTTTTTCCCTACTAATCCTGCCTTACAAGTTGCATCTAGCAATTCTTCAATCTTCTTCGACACTTCAATTAAAGAAGAAATCGAAAAACTACTAAAAAAAAATAATGTATTTATGGATAAGATTGAAAATATAGATAATGCATTACAAATTACTCTCAAATCGGTAAATGATCAACTCACTGCAAGAAGATTGATAGCAGAGTACTCCAAAGGAGAATTCATAATTGCCTTAAATTCTGTTGCAACCACTCCAAATTGGCTAAAAGATCTAGGTGGCAAGCCACTAAACTTAGGGTTAGATTTAGCTGGGGGTGTTCATTTTCTTCTGGAGGTTGATACAGAGAGATACTCAACAGAGAGACTTTCATCAGAGGGAGCAAGTCTTCTAGAGGAATTCACAAAAAGAGGAATAAATTCGAATTACAAAAGCTCAAACAACGAAATAACCCTTAATTTCACTGGTACAAATGACGTCACTGAAGCTAAAAGTTATTTAGATCAAAATAATTTTTCAGTAAGCGGTGCAAAATATGATTTAATTCAAAATGGAAATTCTATCAATCTAAGATACACATCAAACTATTTAGCAGAGATAGTCGATTATGCAGTAGACCAGAACTTAGTAGCATTGAGAAATAGGGTTAATGAACTTGGAGTCTCAGAGCCTATTGTTCAGAGAGAGGGGAAAAGTAGAATAGTCGTAGAACTTCCGGGAGTGCAAGATTCTGCTTCTGCTAAGAAAATAATTGGAAAGACTGCTAATTTAGAATTTAGATTAGAAGCAAAATCTAATGCATCCTTTCTAAGAAAAGATAAATTTTTTTATAAAAACCAGCCTTCGAGTTCAGCTTTTCTTGAAAAAAAAATAATTTTATCTGGCGATAGTGTTACAAATGCTCAAAGTAGTTTTGATGAAAACGGTAGGCCTCAAGTAAACATATCTTTAGATATCTCTGGTGGTAGGGCTATGCAAGAGGCAACAAAAGATAACATAGGAAGAAGGTTAGGCGTTTTATTAATAGAAGAAAAAACAAAAACTTTTTTTGATGAAAACAATGAAGTATTACAAGAATCATATGTAGAAAAATCAATAATTAGTAATGCGACTATACAAGATGTTCTGGGCACTAGTTTTAGAATTACGGGATTATCTAATTCATATGAGGCGAGTGATTTAGCTTTACTTTTACGAGCAGGGGCACTAGCTGCTCCAATGAAATTTGTAGAAGAACAAACAATTGGACCCACACTGGGTCAAGAAAATATAACAAAAGGACTCAATTCAGTAATTATTGGATTTATTCTTGTTTTTATCTTTATGCTGATTAGGTATAGGTTATTTGGAATAGCTGCCAACTTTGCATTAATTTTCAATTTAGTATTAATCACTGCGGTAATGTCTATAATTGGTGCAACTTTAACGTTGCCTGGAATAGCTGGAATTGTCCTTACTGTTGGTATGGCAGTTGATGCAAATGTTTTAATCTTTGCAAGAATATCGGAAGAAATACGCTTTAATAGTGAAGTTCAGTTGGCAATAAAAAATGGTTTTTCAAAAGCATTTGGAACAATTATGGATGCAAATATTACTACCTTATTAGTAGCCCTTATTCTTTATGCTATAGGGACAGGACCAATAAAAGGATTCGCTATAACTTTAAGCATTGGAATCGTGACATCAATCTTTACAGCAATCTTAGTTACTAGAGGAATAGTAAATATTATGTATGGTTATCGTAAAGTGGAGAGATTAAATATCTAATGAATATTCCTTTCACAAAATTTAATAACTTAGGAGTGCTTATATCTTCAGTTCTTATTTTAATTTCAGTACTTTCAATGCTATTTAAAGGTCTTACGCTTGGATTAGATTTTACTGGTGGAGTATCTCTCGAAATTAAGTATGAACAAAAAGCTGATCTTGAAAGAATACGTTCAAGCATTTCTAAAATTGAAAATTCAAATTTTGTTGTTCTAAATTTTGGTAGTGATGACAATGTTTTGATTAAATTTCAAAGTGATGAGGATCTAAATATTAATGCTCAAACTGTTATAGATCAGCTAAAAAATGATAACTATCTTGGTGAAGTAACAAAAAGTGAAACAATATTTCCCCAGATAGGAGAAGAGCTTAGAGATAAGGGCGGTATAGCAATTCTTGTTGCAATATTAGTTATTCTTGTTTACGTAATATTTAGATTTCAAATAAAATTTGGTTATGGTGCAATAGCTGCTCTGGTGCATGATGTATTGATCATTTTGGGAATATTCTCAATCTTTAACTTAATCTTTGATTTATCAGTACTTGCAGCATTGTTAGCGGTAGTAGGGTACTCTTTGAATGACTCAATAGTTGTATCTGACAGGATAAGAGAAAACTTTGTTGATAAAAATAAACATGGCAGTAGTGACACACTAATAAATCTATCTTTGAATCAAGTATTTTTGAGAACAATAGTTACCTCTTTCACAACACTTCTTGTTTTAGTTGCACTTTTAATCGCTGGAGGAGAGGCTTTAAAAAACTTTAGTCTTGCCCTTGCAATGGGAGTTTTAGTCGGTTCTTATTCATCTATTTTCATAGTAGTAAAAATCCTTCTTCTAACAAACTTAACTAAAAAAGATATGGAAAAGTCTTCAAATGAACCAGAAGAGTCCTATTCAATGGATTGAAATCCGTTTACAACACACTTAGAGAGATCTTTAAAACATTTCGGTGCGGACATGATTAAGTGATCTGAATCATAGTTATCGGGAACACCATCAAAACTTGTAGTCAAACATCCAGCTGCTTGACCTATAAATAATCCTCCAAAACGGTCCCATTTTTCAAGACCATTTCCCCAGAAGCCATCTAATCTTCCTGCTGCAACGTATACTAAATCCAAAGATACACATCCTGATTTTCTAAAAGATATATTATATTTATTTAGCTCTCCAAAAGTTTTAAGCAATTCATACTTGTAACTATGTTTTTTGTTGAAATGGCTTGAATTAGAAAGTAATGCATTGCTTAGGCCTTCTTTTTTACTTGCTCGAATTCTTCTATTGTTCATTAAGGCTCCAGTATCTTTACCTGCACAAAAAACTTCATTTCTTACAGGATCAATAATTACGGCACAGACGACTTTTCCTTCACAAACACATGCAAGGGAAAGGGAATAATGTGGGTATTGATGAATAAAATTTCTAGTCCCGTCTAAAGGATCTAAAAGCCAGTATGAATCAGATTTTTCTATTCCATCCGTACCTGATTCTTCACCAAAGAAATTAAATTCAGGATAATATTTTTTTAATGATTCAAAAACTTTTTCTTCAATAAATGGTTCAATATTTGTTGTTATGTCATTTATCCCTTTGTTTATGACTTTTACATTATCAATCCTTTTACTAAAGTGTATTATTTCATTTGCACCATCATATGCAGCCTTTAGTGCTCGATTTAAAATTGGGGGCAGTGACATAACAACTATATTATGAGTTTAAGTAATCAAGTCAAAATAATTCTTATAGAAACAACAAGTTCTGGAAATATTGGTTCAACATTAAGAGCTATGAAAAATATGGGTTTCAATAACTTATGTTTAATAAACCCCAGAAAAATTAATTTTGAAGAAGTTGAAGCTCTATCAGCAAACGCTGCTGATTTGATTGATAAAATAAAATTTTTTAACTCACTTGATGAAGCATTAGAAGGGTCTGAGATAGTTGTTGCAACATCATCAAGACAAAGAAAAGTCCCATGGCCAACTGAGTCTTTGGATGATTTATCTCCAACATTAATCAGTGAAATAAAGAAAAATAAAAAAATTTCTATTTTATTTGGAAGAGAGGATAGGGGACTAACAAATGAAGAATTACAAAAAAGTAATATTCACATGACTATAGAAACTAATAAAAAATATCCAGTATTAAATCTAGCTATGTCAGTACAAATTGTCTGTTACAAGCTATTTATTGATTATCATAATTCTAAAAAAGTTAATAAAAATAAATATTGGGATGTTCCTATTGCAAAGCATGAGCATGTTACTAATCTAATAGATCATTTTTTATCTATTTCTGAAGACCTAGAAGTTTTTAACAAGGGTAATCCTAGACAAATTGAATCCAGAATAAAAAGATTATTTCGAAGGTTAGGATTAGATGAAATGGAAGTAAATTTTTTAAGAGGATTTTTGGGTGGAGTTGAAAAGAACATTAATAAGAAAAAATAAGACTTTAAAAACTAATTTTTGCTAATATAATTACGAATGTGTCCCCATCGTCTAGAGGCCTAGGACACCGGGTTTTCATCCCGGCAACAGGGGTTCGAATCCCCTTGGGGATGCCAATTTAAAGGCATTTTAGTTTTGGACACTTTTTTCGTATTTAATTTAAAATTTAGTTGTTAATGAGAATCATTCTCACTAGAATATTTATACATGAATGAATTCATAATAGTTTTTCGAGAGTGCTTAGAGGCTTCCTTAATTGTTGGAATCATATATACAATCCTTGCAAAATCCAATTTAAGAGATGCTATTCAAAAATTATGGTTAGGTGTTGCAGCCTCAATAGTAGCTAGTCTTGGCGTTGCATATGTAGTCATCTCCTTAAAAGATGCATTAGGTAATAATTCCTCAATGGCATTATTTGAAGCTATTTTTATGTATATTACAGCGGGCTTAATTTGGTATGTTGTCTTCTGGCTTTCTAAACATGTAAGCGATCGTAAAGTTTTAGAAGGTCAAACTATGACTGCAGTAAAAATTTCGTCATGGGGTGTCTTTTTTGTCACTTTCTTTGCTATTTTAAGAGAGGGTTTTGAAACAGTTATATTTTTGATTTCTAGCTTCTCTATTACTGAATCATTTTCTTATGTAGGATTTATTGTTGGTGCAGCTCTTGCAATTTTGCTCGGATATTTTGTTGTTGTACAAGGCAAAAGAATTAACTTAAAAAGATTTTTTCAAGGCACAACTTTATTATTAGTTTTTCTTGCTTCAGGGATGATTGCATATGGCACACACGAAGTTGAATCTTATTTTGTTAAGTCAAATCAATTAAACAAAGATAATATTTCCAGACCATGGGATATTTTAAAACCAAAAACTCAACTAGAGGAGGGTGACTCATCCTCTCTCTACTCATACGATGGTAAGAAAAAAATATACACTCATGTGCTCCATGATAGTGGAAGTGTAGGAGTCTTTCTTAAAGGTTTTTTTGGGTATAACTCAAACCCAAACTATATAGAGCTAATTATGTGGATTATGTCATTGGTATATGGTCTAAACCTTTGGCGAAGATTTTATTACTGATTTAAATTTTTTCTTATTAAATCTATAAGTTCACTAGCTGTTAATCCTCTTTTCAATTTTGAATTCGTCGCTGAGTATGCATGAAGAGATACACCTAATAAACAACTATCAATTCTTTTAGCACCTTGTGCTAAAAAGCTTCCTATTAAGCCTGCCAAAATATCCCCTGATCCAGCAAAGGCTAATGAAGAATCACCATCTTTACAGATATAAATATTATTACCATCTGTAATAATTGTTTTGTAACCTTTTAAAACAGTGATAACACTAAATTTATCACTGATTTTCTGTGCGTAATATTCACGTTTATTTGAAACTTCCTCTACATTAATTTTTAGCAATTTCGCAGCTTCTCCCTCATGAGGAGTGATTATAGGCAAACTACTAAATTTATTTGATTTAAGAATCTCAATGCAAGCAGCATCTAGGATAAGATTATTTTCTTCATTATGAATAATTTCCAAAATTTCATTAAGTCTGGAGTAACTTGTTGTACCTGGACCTGCAACAATAGTTATTTTTTTCCCTAATAACCTTTTTAAATCATCAATTTTCGATAAAACCATATATTCAGGCTTTTTTTCAAGAATGTTTTGGACATTGCCGCTTAAGCTAAAGATGTTTATGATTCCAGCACCTGATTTTAGTGCTGATTCAGCTGACAACATAATTGCTCCTTCAAATCCTGGCTCACCACCAATAAGCAAAATATTTCCAAAATCATATTTATTTGCTGTAAGTGGTTTTTTTGGTATTAATTCTTTTACATCTGTATAATTAAAAAACTTATTCATGCAACTTTATTATTATTTATAAAGTATAAGAGAGTAGGAAATAAATATGGAATTAATACAATTAATAACAGAATACATAGACAGCTTTTTAAGATTCTTTATTAGTGTCAACGATAGTTTAGATAGTGAATCTACTACATCTTTAATTTCTGTACCTGCAAGTTCAGGCGGTAACTGGTTCTTAGATAATCTTACGGGGTTATTATTTGTTGTAATTTTATTTGGATTGCCAATTTGGATAGTTTTAATTGTTCATTATTTTGAAACTAGAAAGGCAAAATTGTTGCATGAGACTCTCCAAATTTCTTTAAAAAGTGGAAAAGAAATTGACGAAAATATTCTTAAGAACCTTCCTGGTTATAGAAAAAAAGATGATTCTCCGGGACTAGGATTTGTCTCTATGGGTGTAGGTATTGGATTATTTTTCTTAGGTTGGTTTATATTTTCTAAAATACTTAATGCATTATCTGGAGTTGGTATCCTATTATTTTTTATTGGTTTAGGAACTTTTGCCTCTATTACCTATTACAAAAAATTCAATCAAGTTGATAATGCTTAGATGCATTCAGATCTAGATATTGTTAAGAAAACTCTTTCAGATGGCAATGAATATTTTGAACCGTTAATTACACGCTATAACAATTATATTTTCTCAATAATGATGAGATTAACATCTGGTAATGTAGATTTTTCTGAAGATTTAACACAATTAAGTTTTTTACGAGCTTTAAAATACTTAAATTCTTACGACCAGAAAAAAAATTTTAAAAACTGGCTAATTTCCATTGCAGTTAATTGTTTTAAATCAGAAATTAAGAAAGAGAGTAAGTATATACTGGATGAGGTAAGCGATATTGCTGTTGAGGAAAGTAAGACATCAAATGATTTTTATAAAATAATAAAAAATCTAAATGTGAACGAGAGAGTTATACTGACTTTAAAATATGTATACGATCAAAAAAATGAAGAAATTGCATCAACCTTGAAATTAAACATTAATACTATTAAATCTATAACTAAGAGGGCTTTAGAAAAATTAAAATGAACAAAATAAAAAAGACATTCTTGAAAGAGAAAGAAAATGATTACAAATTAAGAAATCCTAAAATATTTAGTAAATACGTGATTGTGCTCTCAAAAAATAATCCAAATATTAAATTTACCTTTATAGATATTGTTTTTTTCTTAGTAGTGATTTTTTATATTTCATTAAATTATGACTATTTAATAGCGATGATAGAAACTTTTGGAATGCTATTTTCAACTCCTATATTGTTTATAAATGAATTTTTTAATCAAATTTTTATCTTTCTATTGATGCTTTTTTTCTATGGATACTTTAGAAATAAAGGATTGAATAATAAATCAGAGGATTAAGCTAATGAAAACATTCAAGATATTTCTTTTATTTTTTATCATTTTAGAGATTTTTTCTGCTCCTGAAGAAGGTTATGCAAAAAATAAAGATGTAGATATTTTTTATGTAGATTATGGACCAAAAGATGCGCCAGCAGTACTTTTAGTTCAAGGCTTAGGAGGACAATTAACCTTTTGGCCCAAAAGTTTAATAAATTTACTAATAGATAACGGCTTTAGACCTATTGTTTACGACAATAGAGACATAGGCTTGTCGACAAGTTTTGAAGATTTTGGAAAACCAAATTTTATTTGGAATTATGTTAAATTCTATCTAAGACTTCCTATTAAATCGGTCTACTCATTATCAGATATGGCAGATGATGGCATGGCTGTATTAGATCATCTCAATATAGACAAATCTCATCTTATAGCCCAATCAATGGGAGGTATGATTTCACAAAGAATGGTTTCGACTAACGAAAATAAATTTATTTCCTATGTGCTCATTTCTTCAATGGCTAAAGCTCCAGATGCAAAGACTGCTCCAAAAGGCGAATTAAGATCACTAATTGAAACAAGATCTTTTAAAAAATTATCAATGGATGAAAGGGTAAACAGGTCTTTAAAAATTTATAGGATTCTGGCATCTAAAAATGATCCTTCATTTAATGAAAGTGAATTTAGAAAAGAGACAGTTAGTAATATAAATAGAAGTCCCAATGACACAGGTTTTTCAAGGCAGCTTATCGCTATTTTGGCTGATAAGGATAGATACAATGAGGTGAAAAATATTAATATTCCAACTTTAGTTATTCATGGCAAATTAGATCCACTTATACCTTTTGAAGAGGGTAAAAAAACTGCAGATTTAATTCCAAATAGCAAGTTTTTACCTGTTGAAGAAATGTATCATTTAATAGATGAACCAGTTATGAACGAAATAAGTCTACCATTAGTTGAACATCTAAAAAATAATAATTACTAATTCAGTGATTCATAAGAGCCAATAACTCTTAGTTCTTCTGAAAGGTCTTCAAGGATTTCAATAAGTTTAGTAATTTTTTCATCTTCATAAAATCCCTCGAAATCAATGAAGAAAGTATGTAAATAAATATTATTTCTTGATGGTCTTGTTTCAATTCTGGTCATATTTATTTTTAAATCTGAAAAAGGTTTTAGTATTTTCATTAAAGAACCTGGCTGATCCTTTAAATTTATCATTACTGATGTCTTATTATTTTGACCCTTTTTTTCAATTGATTTACTTATTACTAGAAACCTTGTCCTATTATTTATAGTGTCTTGAATATCACTTGTATGATTAACTAAACCAAACAGATCAGCAGCATATAAATTTGCAATACAGAAAATATCATGGTTATTTTGTGCTAATTTGGCTGCTTCTGCGGTACTAGTAGTAATAATTTTTTTTGCTTCAGGATAATTTTCTCTTATCCAAGTTGAACATTGCCCGAATACTTGTGGATGAGATGCTATTTTTTTTACTTCGTTTGTTACAAGTTTTTTATTCTTTGAACAAAAATTATGCGTAACTTTAAAGACAAACTCCTTTGAAATTTTTAAGTCATAATCGATCAAACAGTTCAATGACGAATTAATCACACCCTGATATGAGTTTTCGAATGGAATAACTCCGTAATAGCTATGGCTTAATGCAACTTTTTCAAATATATCTTCAATAGATGTAAGAGGAATAAATTCATTAGATTTATCAAAAATGTTTCTTGATGCTAAATCAGAATTTGTTCCTTCTGGTCCTAAGTAGAAAATCTTCATTTCAGGATTGTAAGGTTTTTTAGACGTAAAAAAAACTGAGCAAGCTCAGTTTTTCTTATCGAGAACAGTGGGTGTCAAAAGTGAGATTACCTTCTGCATCCTTGAGTAAGATCTCTTTTACTCTCGGTGGTCAAGTTTACTCTATTGTCGACTGAGCTACCTTAAACTTTCACCCTTCTGGTCTCTTCCCGAGTAACTTTCTAGTTCTAGGTTCTGCAGTTCCTTTTCCTATCTAGTTATCTCCAGGTAAGTTCCAATTTATAACTACAGTGATAGTAATGCAAGAGTATTATGAAAAAAAATATATGTTTTTTTTCTTAATTCTTGGAGGGCCCAATTTTAGTGAATTTCAGAGATCAAAAAAAATACATTTTTTTTTAATTTTTTTTAGCTTTAGACAAAAGCTGTATAAAAAATAAACATGTTGATTGTTTATTGTTCAACATTTTTTTTATACATTAGATTGTTTATTATATCTAAATGAAATGTGTGTTAATTACTGGTGCTACTGCAGGTATAGGAAAAGAAATTGCCTATAGTTACGCCTCTAGAGGATATGACTTATTTCTTATTGCTAGAAGAGAAAAAAGATTAATAGAAATATCTAAAGAAATATCAGATAAGTTTAATATTGATGTAAATTACTTGGTTTCAGACCTTAAGGACAAAAATAGCCCAAAGGAAATTTATGATTTTGCTACTGCAAACTTATTAGATATTGATACATTAGTATTGAATGCTGGATATCAGCACAATAAAAATCTCGAGGAAGTTTCAGTTGAAGACGAAGAAGACTGTCTTCGTGTTTTAGGTATTTCTGTCATTATGCAAACGAAGTTATTTTTATCTCATTTTCGAAAAAGAGGAGGGGGCAACATTATGGTGGTTTCTTCAGTTGCTGCATTTGCTCCTCCTTCAGGAGAATTTGCCGTACTTTATGGTCCAGTGAAAACTTTTATGAATAGATTTGTTGATTCAATAAATTCATCCCAAGCTAAACATAATATTTTTGCATCTGCTTTATGTCCTGGTTTTACCATTACCGAATTTCATCAACAAAGTGGCACTCAAGACAGAATGGATAAAGTTCCATCATTTATGAAAATGTCAGCAAAGGAAGTTGCTGAAGCCGGTGTTAATGGTATCTTGAATAAAAAATCTGTAGTCATACCAGGAGTCATTTACAAAATAATAGTTATTTTATTTAAATTTACACCTCTTTGGTTTATACGATTTCTTGGAAATAAGCTTGCAGGCGGAAGATTTAGAACACACACATGAGACTTTGGAAATACTTTCTTATTTTTTTACTCCTTTCCTCATGCACAAATAATCTAGATCCAAAGTTTATTGCAAATAATCAATTAATTATTGATACTCATATCGATACGCCTTACAGACTTTATAATCAGCTACAAGAATCTGGCTCATTTGAAGATATATCTAAAGGGACTACTTTTAATTTTGATTATATAAAAGCAATGGAAGGTGGTCTAAATGTCTCTTTTTTTTCAATTTATCTTCCAGCTCAAACACAAGTTGACGGCTCAAGTTTTGAGCTTGCTAACGAATTGATTGATATGGTGACGACAATTGTTGATAACAATTCAGAACATTTTTTTTTACTGAATAACTCTGTTTATCTCGCTAACTTACCAGGTCAAAACCTTGTAGGGATAGCTCTTGGGATGGAAAACGGAGCAGCCATAGAAGGCAATTTAGAAAGAGTTAAGTATTTTTTTGATAGGGGTATAAGGTATATCACATTAACACATTCCAAAAGCAATCATATATCTGATTCTTCCTATGATGAAAATCGACAATGGGGTGGTTTAAGTGCTTTTGGAAAAAAATTAATTAGTGAAATGAATAATACTGGAATGATTATAGATATATCTCACGTTTCAGATGAAGCATTTATACAAGTTTTAGAAATATCAAAAGCACCTGTTATTGCCAGCCACTCATCATTAAGACATTTCACACCTAATTGGGAAAGAAATGTTTCAGACGAAATGCTAATAGCACTAGCAAATAATGGCGGAGTGCTACAAATAAACTTTGGTTCGAAATTTATAAATTTTGCTGAACAAAACGATGAAGATTTCAACTTTGCAACAGTAAGTCAAACTGTAGATCATTTTGATAGAGCAATAAGCCTCGTTGGTGTTGATCATGTAGGAATAGGTTCAGATTTTGATGGAGTAGGTGATACATTACCAATTGCTTTAAAAGATGCCTCTAGTTACCCAAATTTGATTGAAGAATTTTTAAAGAGAGGGTACTCTCAATCAGATATACAAAAGATTTTAGGTGGAAACACACTTAGAGTTTGGAGAGAAGTTGAAAACTATGCAAGAAAAGACTCATCCAATTAATAGATGGCATCAATCATTAGAAAAAAAAGATTTGAATATTCTTTATGATTTGCTTGCAGACGATTTCCAATTTTATTCTCCTGTAGTCTTTAAACCTAAAGATAAACATATGGGCTTTATTTATTTAATTGCCGCTTCTGAAACATTTTTACATTCAGACGATTTCCATTATGAAAAAGAAATAATTAACGAAAATAGCGCATGTCTTGAATTTAAATGCACTATGGACGGAAGAGAAGTTAATGGAATTGATATGTTTGAATGGAATTCAGACAATAAATTTACTGAGATGAAAGTTTTAGTAAGAACAACTGGCGCATTAGATGTCTTACAAAAAGAAATGGAAAAAAATTTAGGTAGAGTCGAACTTTGGCGATAGATAGCTTTTAAAAGTAAATTAAAAAATATAGAATTAAACACGATTATGGCTAAGAAATATGTAAATTTTAGAGTAGGCGGAGTTCCTGAAAGGAAAGACGAAGACTATACAGTCTGGACTAACGACCTCCTGTCTAAACTTATTGCAAGCAAAACAGTTGTTGATCCTTGCAGAAGTACATATGGTCATAGACTCTTAGAAAGTGAAGTTATATATGTTGTGATTTCTGGACGTGGAACAATGGAAATTGTTGAATATACAAATACTGAAGAAGGTCATGGTCATGATCCTTCACATGGCATTATGCACAAAGATGAATATGCCTTAGCTGCCGGTGATGTTATCTTAGCTGAAGAGGGTGATTACGTTAAAGTAATTAATGAAAGTGATCACGATCAGCTTGTTTACCTAAGAATTTTTGATAAAGCTGGTTGGCGTGGCCGTTCGCCTGATATAGATAAAGACCCGCAATCCAAATAATATAGCTATGAAAATTAAAGTTTGCGGGATTACCCGAGAAGAAGATATTGCAGAATTGTCATTGGCTGGAGTAGATTATATCGGATTTAATTTCATTAAAAGTTCTCCTAGATATATAGAAATTGACTGGGTAGTAAACATTATTAAAAAATATAATCTTCAAAAAAAAGCAGTCCCTCTCTGTGAAATTAGCGATTTAAAAACTGTACATAATAAATTCAAGGATTTTAATTTAGTTTTTTATCAAGTATATAAAGCTGATGATTCATTAAATGAAATTGAGAAATATAATCTAAATTTCTTTCTGCCTACTTCTGCAACAAAACTGAAACAAAATATAGATAACGATTTATTTATTGATGATAAAGATAAATACTTACTCGATAATTTTGATCATGGTCTTGGTGGTTCAGGTATTAAATTTAATTGGAATGATTTAGACAATATAAAACTTGAAAATTGTATGATAGCAGGCGGTATAGAAATTAAAGATCTCGTTTCTCTAAAAAAAATGGGTTGTTGGGGTGTTGATTTAAATTCAAAACTTGAAGATTCACCAGGCATAAAAAATCATGAATTAATTAAAAAATTAGGAGATTTTATTAAAAGTGGATAACAGTTATTTTGGAAAATATGGTGGAACATTCATACCTGAAACTCTCTCCTTTGCATTAGAGGAATTAGAGAACTTATATAAGCAAATTAAAAATGATAATTCTTTTAAAGCTGAGCTTAATAACATATACGTAGATTATGTAGGAAGACCATCTCCGTTATATTTTGCTGAATCTTTAACAAATAATTTGGGAGGTCCAAAGATTTGGTTTAAAAGAGAAGACCTCAACCATACTGGAGCACATAAAATAAATAATACAGTTGGACAAGCACTGTTGGCAAAAAAATTAGGTAAAAAAAGAATTATTGCTGAGACTGGTGCTGGGCAACATGGCGTGGCAACAGCAACTATTTGTGCAAAGTTAAATTTAGATTGCGTAATCTATATGGGTGAAACGGATATAGAGAGACAGGAACTAAATGTTTTTAAAATAAAAACTCTAGGTGCAGAAGTTATACCAGTGTCTTCTGGTACGGCAACATTAAAAGATGCTCTTAATGAATCAATAAGAGATTGGGTTACTAATGTTGATTCAACTCATTATATTATCGGAAGTGTAACTGGACCTCATCCATATCCAACAATAGTTAGAGATTTCAATTCAATAGCAGGAATTGAGCTTAAAAACCAGTTCATAAAAAAAATAAATAAACTTCCAGACATGATTATTGCATGTGTTGGAGGTGGCTCTAATGCAATGGGTGTCTTTTATCCATTTATAGAATATAAAGAAGTACGATTAGTCGGGGTTGAAGCTGGCGGAAAAAATATTAAAGACATAGGTAGTGCTTCTATAACTGATGGTTCAATTGGGGTATTGCATGGAGCAAAAACAAAAATACTTCAATCATCAACTGGTGAAATTAAAGAAACAACCTCTATCTCTGCTGGACTAGATTATCCCGGAGTTGGACCTGAGCATGCCTATCTAGCAGATATTAAAAGAGCAGAATATGTAAAAATTTATGATAAAGAGGCTTTAGATGCTTTTTATAAAGTATCAAGACTGGAGGGCATTATACCTGCACTTGAAACAGCGCACTCTCTTGCTTATTTAGAAAAAATAAAAGATTTAGGAAAATCATTAAATATTGTAGTAAACATGTCAGGTCGAGGAGATAAAGACTTATATTCGGTGATGAACAATGATAGTTGATACATTTAAAAACTTTCAAAAAAAGAATAAGACTGGGTTTATACCTTATTTAGTTGCTGGATATCCTAGCAATAAAGTTTTTGAAGAAACTCTGTATCTTCTTGATGATTTAGGTTCAGATATGATTGAAATTGGTATTCCATTTTCTGATCCTATCGCTGAAGGAAAAACTATTGAATTTGCGCACCATAAATCTCTAGAGAATGGCTTTAATTATGATGATCTTTTCAATATTACTAGAAAATTTAAAGAGAACTCTAATACTCCTATAATTGCAATGGGTTATACAAACTCATTTATAAATCCCTCTCCAGAGGATTTCTCAAAAAATCTTGAATTAGCAAATTTTGATGGAATATTAGTTGTTGATCTTCCTTATCAGGAAAAAGAGATCCTGGAATGCTATAAAAAAAATAATCTAGAATTTATTCAGCTTATTGCTCCAACATCAAAAAATAAAACAATTAGTGAGTCTATTAAAAATGATCCCTCATTAATTTATTACATTACTCAACGAGGTGTTACAGGACTTAATAATATAGATTTTAGCGAGGCAATAGTAAAGTTAAAGAATATTAGAAAAATTACTGAAACGCCTATGATTACTGGATTTGGTATAAGAAAGCCAGATCAAGTAAGAAGATTTAAAGAATATACTGATGGTATTGTTGTCGGCAGCTTTTTAATAGAAAAGTTTTTATCTTCAGATCCTCTTAGGGAAATCAGCAATTCAATTAAGCCTTTAATTGATGAATTAAAAAATGAATAAAGAAGAGTTTGATAAATTTGTCTCAGAGGGATATGCACAAATTCCAGTATATGAAGAATTTGTTGCTGATTTGATTAGTCCTTTATATGTATTCTCAAATTATTTTAATTTAAAAAATACATTTCTATTTGAATCTGCCAAATCTCATGAAGTGAAAGGGCGCTACTCTATAATGTCTCTCCAAAGTTTAAAAAGATATAATTTTTTTAATAATGAAGTTGAGATTATTACAAAAGAAAAAACTGAAAGAAGAAGGGTTCCAGATCCTTTTAAATATCTAGAAAATTTAATCAATGAATTCAATGCACCAACTATTAAGGGACTGCCAAATTTTTTAGGCGGTTTAATCGGTTACTTTTCTTATGAATCATTTAATTTTATTGAGCCCAAATTAAATCTCCATTCCCCTGATATACCTTTTATCTCAATTTGCCAATGTAATGAAATAATTGTTTTTGATAACTTCAAAGGTACCTTTTACATAATTGTAACAACAGAACAAAAAACTGATGATGGTTATCAAAGTGCAAAGCGCAGGATAAAAGAAATCAAAAGTGCAATTTATAGTCTTCAACCATCGATATCTCAAAATATTAATAGAGTAGATAAAGAATTAGTAAGCACAACAAATCCAGATGAAAAAACTTTTAAATCTTACGTAAAAAAAATTAAATCTCTAATTAATGATGGTGAAATTATGCAGGCTGTTTTATCAAGGGAAGTTTCATTTAAGGGAAATTTTAACCCATTCACTTTATACAGGGCTTTAAGATTAATCAATCCTTCACCTTATATGTTTTACATGAATTTTGGTGATTTAAACTTAATTGGATCATCTCCTGAAATACTTGTTCAAAACTTTCAAGATAAGGTAACAATTAGGCCTATAGCTGGTACTCGCAAAAGAGGAGTTGATGAATCAGAAGACCTACAAAACAAAATTGATTTAATTGGTGATGATAAAGAAAAAGCTGAGCATATGATGTTAGTAGATCTAGCAAGAAATGACGTTTCAAAAGTTGCTAATCCATCAACTGTATCTGTTGATGAGATGATGATTGTTGAAAAATATTCTCATGTGATGCACATGACATCAAATGTAATAGGACAAGTTAAAGAAAGCGCCACTCCAATCGATTGCTTAAAGGCAGCTCTTCCTGCAGGAACTCTGAGTGGTGCACCAAAAATAAGAGCCATGGAAATACTGTCTGAACTAGAAAATAGAGCTAGAGGAATTTATGGCGGTTGTGTAGGTTATATCGGATATAACAATTCTCTTGATACTGCAATAATCATAAGAACAGCATTACATAAGAAAGATGAAGTCAAGGTAGGGGTAGGCGCTGGAATTGTTTTTGATTCAGAACCACAAAATGAGTGGAATGAAACAATTGCTAAATTAAATGTTTTTTTGGAGGCATTAAAATACGAATGAAAATCTGTTTGATTGATAACTACGATTCTTTTACTTATAACGTTGAGCATTTATTAAAAACACAAGATGTATTGGTTGAGGTCATCAGAAATGACCAAATTTCAGTCGATGAGTTGGATCTCAGTAATTATGATGCATTTGTTTTAGGTCCAGGCCCATCAAATCCGTCCAATGCTGGAATATGCAACGATTTAATTAAATATTTTTATAAATTTAAACCAATTTTAGGTATTTGTTTAGGCCATCAATGTATAGGTTACTCATTCAATTCAAAAATTATTAGAGCAAAAAGTATCATGCATGGAAAAACATCAATGATCTCACATAATAAACAAACCATATTTAAGGGATTAAAAGTGCCATATCATGTGATGCGTTATCATAGCCTTATTATAGACAGCTCCACTTTGCACAAAGATTTTGAAATTATTGCTTCAGTCCAAGAAAATAGTGAAGAGATAATAATGGCAATAAAACACAATAAATATAATTTGTTTGGCGTTCAGTTCCATCCGGAATCAATTTTTTCTGAACAGGGAAATAAAATAATCGCTAATTTTTTAGAGATAGTGAATGAGCAGTAAATTTAAGACTCTTTTAGACGTACAGGCAGATAACTTCGATGAGTTAAAGTTCTATTTTCACCACCTATTAAGTGGAGATTGCAGTGATGATGAAGTAATTGAATCATTAAATGAAATGAGTGAATACGGAATCAATCAAAAAATTCTAGAACCCCTAACATCTACACTTAGAGATAAATCAAGTCCTTTAGATGTCGGGACGAATGATTATATTGATACCTGTGGAACAGGAGGTTCTGGATTAAATATTTTTAATTGCTCGACTTTAAGCGCTTTAGTAGTAGCAACTGCTGGTGGGAAGGTTTTAAAGCATGGAAATAAATCTGTAACTAGCAAATCAGGTAGTGCAGATTTTCTCCAAAGAGCTGGTATTAATTTAGATTATTCTACAGACCTTGCTAAAGAAGCTTTCGCAATTTTAAATTTTGCTTTCATATTCGCTCCAAACTTTCACAGTTCATTAAAATATGTGGCTAATGCTAGAAAGCAAATTAATAAAAGAACTGCTTTTAATGTAGCGGGTCCTCTGGCACACCCTGGTAATCCAAAATTTCAGATAATTGGCACATCAGACAAAAAATTAAATGAAGACATTATCAATATTTTAAAAAAAAGAAAGCTTGAAAGAGCTATGGTAGTTACAGCTGAAGATGGAGTAGATGAAATATCTATATGTAGTAAAACATACGTTCATGAGTTGAAAAATGGTGAAATAAATCAATTTGTCATAGACCCTGAAGAATTTAATATGGAATTAGCTAATCTTAATGACATTCAAGTAAATACAATTGAGGAAGCCTATGTATTTGGACTTGATGTCTTAAATGGTAAAAGAGGAAGTGGGTTTAATATGGTTGCATTAAATGCAGGTGCCGCTTTGTATACTCTAGGAATAAATAATAATCTTTCAGATGGTATAGGTAATGCAATTAATGTTTTACATTCAGGAAAAGCATTATTACTTCTAAATAAATACGCAAAGTTTACGAATCAATAAAATGTCGGTATTAAATCAAATTTTCGAAAAAAAAATTAGATCTATTGAAAAGAAAAAAAAACTTAAATCAATTGATCAATTAGAAAATGAAATAGCAAATAATCTGATTCCAGCCCATAACTTTTTTGAGGTTTTAAATAACAATAATGATCAAGTTAAGATTATTGCAGAATGTAAGAAAAGTTCTCCATCAGCAGGCTTGATAGTTGATAGTTATGATCCTTTAGATATATGTAGTAAGTACAAAACTAAAGGTTACAGGAATCTATCAATTCTTACAGAGGAGGAATTTTTTCAGGGATCTAACGCAGAACTAACTAAAGTTAAGAAAGAACTTAATATGCCAATACTTCAAAAAGATTTTATTTATGATGAATGGCAAATATTTGAAGCAAAATCGTGCGGTGCTGATTGCATCCTTTTAATTTCTGAATATTTAAGTTTTGAGCAACTTCAATCTCTTGTGAAAACTGCAGA
>JBJLJD010000004.1:0-50226 GCA_045563435.1 Gammaproteobacteria bacterium | reverse complement strand
GGGCCAATTAAAGCAGCTAAATCATTTCCATTACTATCCTTTGGAAGATCTTTTCCACTTCCATCTGGTAAATTAACTACAATATTTCCCATTCTGTCTTTCCATTAACATCGTTTATTTTCACATTCATTTCGCTAAGTTTATCCCTTATTTTGTCTGCTTTTTCATAATCGTTGTTATTCCTTGCATTATTTCTCTCTTTAATCAATTTTTCAATTTCATTGGATAATTTTTTATCGATAGACAAATCTTGATCAGAACCTTCAAATATATATTTAAAGGTAGAAATATTTTCTTCTAAATCACTATCATTAGAACTAACTAATCTTTGCATTTCTCTTATAGCTAACGGAGTATTTAAATCATCAAGCAAAGCTTTACCGACTTTTGAATCCTTATAAAACTTTAATTCTTTTAAATTATATTTTTTAAATTCACGATTGAGTTTGTGATAAATATTTTTTGATTGCTTTAGAAGATCCAAGCTCCATGGAATGGGCTGCCTATAGTGTGTAGATAATAATGCTAATCTTATTTCATTACCTTTAAAATTCTTTTTTAAATCATCTATATAAACAACATTGCCTAGTGATTTTGACATTTTTTCATTATCTAAATTTAAAAAACCGTTGTGAAACCAATATTTAGCAAATGATTCTGCTGATTCATTGCTGTGATATGCACATGTTTGGGCTATTTCATTATCATGATGAGGGAACTTCAAATCGTTGCCTCCTCCATGAATATCAAATGGAACACCTAATACTATTTCTGACATAACCGAACACTCAAGATGCCATCCAGGGCGTCCTAAACCCCAAGGGGAATCCCATCCTGGCTCATCATTGGTTGAGGGCTTCCAGAGTGTAAAGTCATTTGGATCTTCTTTATAAGTCTCTACATCAACACGAGAGCCTGAATCTTGTTCTTGAATGATTCTCTCAGATAAAACTCCATAATTTTTAAAACTCTTTACTCGAAATAATACATTTCCATTTGCAACATATGCAGCATCTTTATCTATTAAGACGTTAATAAAATCAATCATTTCTTTAATGAAGTCAGTAGCAAAGGGCTGATTATCAGGATCATCTATTCCTAAAAATTTTGTGTCTCTTTTATACTGCTCAAAATATCTTTTAGATAATTCTTTAATGGAAATTTTTTCTTTTACTGAAGCTTCAATAATTTTGTCATCTATATCAGTAATATTTGATACGAATGTTACTTTTTTATATATTCCTTTTAAAACCTTAGCTAGCAAATCAGCACAGACAAAAGCTCGAGCATTTCCAATATGAATATTGTTATAGACAGTGGGGCCACATGAGTAATACCTAATGTTATTTTCATCAATTGGTGCAAATGATTCTTTCTTTTTGGTTAGAGTGTTATAAATCTTTAACATTTAATCCCCAAAAAAACCTGCTTTATTTCCAGAGTGTTCTGATACATAAACAGATTCTATAACAACATCTATTTCATGTTCTTGAAAATGTTTAAAAATAAATTTGTAAGTCATTTCAGCGAATTTTTCACAGCTTACTTCATCAAGTTCTACAATATTTGCAACCCCCAAATTATCTAATTCTAAAAACTTTTCTTTAAATGGATCATTTTTTGCAATTAACAGCGTGTGATCAAAATTATCTCTTAGCCATTTTTTTAGAAATTTAAAATCACCAAAATTAAAAACCCAATTATTTTCGTCTAATTTCTGCGAAATTAAATTGATTTCAAAGCCTAAGCTGTACCCATGAATCTTTGAACAATTTGACTGCGCATTCCATTGTCTAAAAGCACATGAATAACCACTATCATGCCCAAATGTCTTTGTAATTTTATAATTTGGCATCAATTAATTCTTTTAAATCAGCAAAGGGTAGGCCATTTATTGCTTCTAAGCTACCTATTACACTTTTAAATAGTTTAAATCCGTTTGCTTCAAATTTATATGAACCGCATGATTCTAGAGGATTATCTAATGCAACATACTCTTCAATCTCATTGTCAGTTAAATTTCTCATTTCCATTTCACATTCAATTTGATGCTCGATTATTATCTTATTTCCTTTAGATACACAATATGCGCCAAAAAGATTATGAGTATTGCCTGAAAGTTTTTTTAAATTAGATATAGCTTTATCCTCGTTTAGAGGTTTGCTCATTATCTTGTCATTAAATATACATATCTGATCGCATCCTAAAATAAATTTTTCAGAGAATTTATCTGCAAGACTTAGTGCTTTTGATTTAGCTAATAATGCTGCTAATGACCTTGGGTTTAAATTTAGATTATCTTGTTTAAGTTGCTCTTCATTAATTTCGGGATTATAAAAAATTACATCTACAGCATAATTTGAAATTATGTCTCTTCTAATTTTAGATGATGAGGCTAATACAATTTCTAATTTGGACAACTTTACTTTGGAAGTCTTATAAAGTTTAGAAATTCATTTCTAGTGGTTGGATTTTCTTTAAAAATCCCTCTCATAGAGCTTGTTACAGTTGATGATTCAGTTTTGTGTATTCCTCTTGTGCTCATACACTGATGAGATGCGTCTATAACAACTGCAACACCTTTAGGTTTCAAAACGTTTTCTATTGTATTAGCAATTTGCTGAGTCATTGTCTCTTGTGTTTGAAGCCTTTTACCAAAGACATCAACTATTCTTGCAAGTTTGCTTATTCCTACAACTCTATTATTTGGAATATAAGCTACGTGTGCTTTTCCTAATATAGGTACAATATGATGCTCACAGTGAGATTCGACTGCTATATCTTTAACAAGAACCATTTCGTCATATCCTTCGACTTCTTTAAAAGTTTTTTGAAGAATTTCTTCTGGATCTTGCTCATAACCAGCAAAAAACTCCTCATAAGCTTTAACAACTCTTTTTGGAGTTTCAACCAATCCTTCTCTTTTTGGATCGTCACCAGCCCACTCTATGAGAGTAGTGACTGCTTTCATTGCTTCTTCACGTGATGGTTTTTTCATAAGTTGCTTATTATAACTATACAAATAGCCTAATCGCTAATTATTTAATAGGTATTATGTAATTTTCAAGTACTGACATATTCTCATTTTTTATACTAATTTCTAGTTTTGTAGGATAAATATCTATAATTCCATAATTATTTTCGTGATATGTTTTTCCTTTTAGTAAGACATCAGTTTCACTTTTGGGGAAAATGCCTACATTTAATGAAGATGATGTAAATTCATATATTTCATCCTTTTGATAAACGCCACTTCTATGCCTATCACCACTAATGATTAATACATTTGAATCTAGTTTATTTAATAAATTTAGTAATTTCTCTCTTTCATTTGGAAAATTCGACCATTTTTCAAAGCGATGCTCTGTAGCAAGAACTTGTATTGATGTAGCAATAATTAGAAGATCATGTTCAACTTCAACTTGTTTTTGAAGCCAACTCCATTGTTGTTCACCTAGAATAGTCGCATCTGCTGACTTATTTTGAAGGTACGCACCATTTTTTTTATATAAGTCACTTCTAAAATAACGTGTATCAAGACCAATGATGAGGACTTTTAATTTATCTATATCTCGTAATTCACTAAAATATATACCTTCTCTATTTCTTCTTGGGTCATTATGTGAAATATTCCAAAAATCATTAAATAATTTTTGTGATTTATCTTTGTATTTATAATCACCACCACCATCGTTCATACCATAGTCGTGATCATCCCAAATAGTGAAAATCTCAATTTTATCAAACCATTGAGGTTTACTATGCTTAAATGTGTCATATGCTTTAATTAATCTTTTAAGATCTCCGCTGGGCACATCACCATAAACATTATCACCAAGGAAAAAAAAGCCGTCTAAATTCTCCTTTTCTAACGATTTCCAAGCTGGTGTCTCCATATCTTGATCATTGCAAGAACCAAGACCTAATCTGTAGAAATTTTCAGAAGATATTGAAAAGCTCAATAAAAATATAAACAAATATATAAATTTCAAAAAAATACCTCTTGAATGCATAACTCTTCAGAGTTAACATTTTATTTCAATTCAGCGAGTGTAGCACAGTTGGTAGTGCGCAACCTTGCCAAGGTTGAGGTCACGGGTTCGAACCCCGTCACTCGCTCCATTAACAAAAAAAAGGGGTGATAAATCACCCCCTTTTAAAATTAATTAAACAATCTTAATCAATAAAAAATCTTAAAGAGTGCATTGATTAATTTTCTGAGCTTCTTGAACGGCATTTAACTGCCCTTTAATACTTGAGTATTCTGCTGCAGCTTCAGCATTTCCATCTAACCAAAATGCTGCTGGAGCAAACAAAATCCAAGTTACTAATTCAACATTTTTATCACTCTGGTACTCAGAATCAACTCTAGATCTAAGAGCATTAGCCTTATCGACTAAAGATGAAGATTCAGTAGCTAATTCTTTACAATCCATTCTCAAGTACGGAGCAACAGATACATTTTGTGCCTGAACCTCTGAAGATTTTTGAGCACTAGAGCAACCAAATAGAAATAATGAACCAATAATAATTATATATTTAAATTTCATAAATTATCCCCCGAAAACTTATTGTTGACGAAAATTATTCTTATGTAAAGATGTAAGTAACAATTTTTTTGGAGGCACTAAATGAAAAGTTTTTTTTATTTAATATTAATTTTTTCAACAATCGTTATTTCACATGGAGCAGAGAAAAAAGATCTTCCCGGTTCTTGGAAGTTAGTCGAATCTTCTTGGAATGGGGAATTTTTTGACATCATAAGTCCTTCACCTATTAAGATTTATTCAGAAGGTTATGTTGACGGAAATTATCAAGGTACTTTTTTTGTAAGCTTTTATGATGAAGATGGAAAAGCTGGTTTTAATCAAGGTTTTTATAAACTAGACAATGGCACATTAATTGAATTTATAAACAATTCTACAAATTTAGATTCACTTAAAAATCAAGTAAGCTTTATGCCAAATTTCATGGGAGATAAGATGTCCTTTATTCAGACTATTGAATATCCCAACGGAGATGTTTTATTTGAAAGATGGGAAAGATTGTCTTGCGAAGTAGAAAAGTGCTACAAACTCAGAAGTAGAAAAGATTAGTGTCGCCACTTAATCCTATCATCTCTATTCGTTTGTTTTTTACCTGCTCTAACATTAAAGAGCAGGTAAGAGGCTATCAGTATTATTACTAAAAGTATTAAAAGAAATATTTCCATCATCTGCTTCTTAGTTTTGCGAGCAATCTAAGTATCTCTAAATATAGCCAGATAAGTGTAACCATTAATGAAAATGCTCCGTACCATTCAAGATATTTTGGAGCCCCATTTTCAGCTCCTTGTTCTATGTAATCAAAATCAAGAACTAAGTTCAAAGCAGCTATACATACCACTAACAACGAAAAGCCAATTCCGAATAATCCATTTGAGTGTATAAAGCCGATAGAAGTACCGAAAAACATCATTATAAAATTAACTAAGTACAAGGCAAAAATAGCGAATGTACCTGCAAAAACCATTAATAAAAAGTTTCTATCTGGCTTAATAATTCCTGTTTTATAAGCGAATAAAAGACCAAACATAGTTGCAAAAGTTAGAGTAACAGCTTGTATTGTGATGCCACCAAATTGAGATTCATACATAGCTGATATACCCCCAAGGGCAAAACCTTTTGCTAGAGCATATAAAGGCGCAGTTATAGGTGCCCAGGTACGTTTGAAAATAGTAATTAGCGCAAATATAAGCCCTATTATGCTTCCACCAATCATAAAACCAGTTATTGCTTGTGGTCCAAATGAGAAATATTGTGACCATGTATACGATGCAGTTAGAAGAACTAGCAGTAAGCTTATTCCAACTTTGTTTACAGTTCCTTGTAATGTCATTTTAGGAATAGATACATCTATTACCTTTTCATTAAAAGTTTTATCTGAAAACATAGGATTTCCAGATCGACCAAATGTAGATAACGCTTGTTTTGAATTCATGATTTAATTATAAGAATTAATTAAATATATTAAACTGTTATTATGGTATCGATTGATGATTTGAATGATGCTTACAAAAGAATTAATCCTTATATTGTAAAAACTCCCATACATATATCTAAATCTCTAAATAAAAAATTTGATTCAAATATTTTTCTAAAAGATGAAACAAAGCAACTTACAGGGTCATTTAAAATTAGAGGAGCTTTATCTGCTTTAAGTAAACTAAAACAAAATAATATTAATGGTGTAGTTGCATTTTCTTCGGGCAATCATGCACAAGGTGTTTCTAAGGCTGCTCAAATATTTGATATGGAAGCTACGATAGTAATGCCTGAAGATGCGCCAAAGAATAAAATTGAAAAAACTAAAAAAAATGGTGCCACAGTTATTTTTTATAAGAGACATTTAGAAAGTAGAGAAGAGATAGCAATAAAATTAGCAAAAGAATTGAATTTCCCTTTAGTCAAACCCTTCGATGATGAGGACATTATTGCTGGTCAGGGAAGTTTTGGCCTTGAGGTAGCTGAATTTTTTTTATCCTCAGATATTAAATTAGATATCTTATTATCCTGTACATCGGGTGGAGGGTTAGTGGCTGGAACTGGTATTGCTATTAAACATTTTTTTCCCAATGCTTTAATTTATCCTGTCGAGCCTTTTAATTGTAATGATACTGAAATTTCTCTTAAAAATAAGACAAGAACAAGACTAAAAAAAAGAGATAATACAATATGCGATGCCCTTGAAGTTGAAATACCTGGTGAAATTACTTTTCCTATTAACAAAAAGAATTGTAAAAAAGGATTATCTGTTACTGATAGTGAAGTTATAGAAGCAATGAAATTTCTTCATCAAGATCTTGGCATAATTGCTGAGCCGAGTGGATGCGTTAGTCTAGCCGCTGTATTATCAAAAAAAATTGATGTATCTAGAAAAAATACTTTAATAACGATTTCTGGAGGCAATGTGGATCAGAATTATTTTAAAAAGTTAATATCAGCTTAAAAATAAATATAAAAGTCTAAAAAATATCAACATGCATAGGACAATAGCTATAACCATTCCAAGCGAATAGGTAAGTTGCATAGCTTTATCTTCAGGTCTCTTATCCATTAAATAATGATAGCTGAAATGTACTATCCTCATGTTTATTTTTTGTAAAGTTAGATACAGTAATACCTTTCTCATTTAAATACTTTCGCAGCATTGGCCCATTGCCATGAATGATAATTACTTTTTTTGCTTTAGTCTCCTCTATTGTTTTTATTAAATCGTTCCAATCAGCATGATCAGAAATTGTAAATCCTTTATCGAAATCTCTCTTGCTATTAAGAGTCCATCCACTACAGAAGCCGGTAGAGTAGGGCATAAAGTTTTTAAGTTGCTTTGATCGTCTAGCTCCAGGAGGAGTAATTATTATTCCATCGATAGTATTTTTTTTTGTATTCAATGTTTTTGTTTCAAGATCTTGAATACCAAATTTCATATAGATTTTATTGATTGATCTTATTGATTGGTGAGCATAAAAATTAATTTTGTACTTATCTTTAATCAATTTAATTACTCTTTGAGCTTTTCCTAATGAATATGAAAATAAAACTGAGTTGATATTTTTTTGTTGATTGTCTTTGTGCCAATTAATTATTTTATCTATTTCAGCATCTACACATGGCCATTTAAAATTCGGTGAAGCAAAAGTAGCTTCGGTAACAAAAGTATCACATTCATGGACCTCAAAAGTTTTACATGTTGGATCGTTGGCTCTTTTATAGTCACCAGTGATAATTGTTACTTCGCTCCCATTATCAATTTTAATTTGTGATGAACCTAGCACATGACCTGCAGGTATAAATGTAATATTTACTGAATTAATCTGTATCTCTTTATCGTATTCAACTTCTTTAATGAGCAAGTCATTGCTGATTCTCAATTTCATAATTTCAGCTGTCTCAGGTGTGCAAATATAATTTTTCATACCAGGCCTTGCATGATCTGCGTGTGCATGAGTTATAACAGCGTTCTTGCATGGTAAAAGCGGGTCAATAAAAAAATCACCTTCAGGACAGTACAGACCTTCATTTTTTAAGACTATCATTGAGTTGCTTTGTTAATGAAGTTATTGGCACATTCAAAAATATGTTTTTTTCTATCAGGGTCAAGCTTTTCTAGGGCTCTTATCATTAATGATAATCTTGGATTAGTTATAAAAAAATCTTTCTTTTCTTCAATAAATTTCCAATATAAACCATCAACAATATCGCACCAATCTCCTTTCTTGAAATTGGACATTCTTAGGATATAGCTTGAGCCACAGATATATGGTTTTGTTGCAAAAATACCCCCATCTGCGAATGTACCCATGCCATAAACATTGGGCACCATAACCCAATCAGATGAATCTATAAACATTTCCATAAACCATTTATAAATCTCATTTGGATCGATATTGCATAAATTCATAATATTAGAAAGTATCATTAATCTATTTATATGATGTGTATAACCATATTTTTGTGCTCCTTTGATAGCTTCATCCAGGGGTTCTATACCTGTTGAACCATCATACCAAGCAGCTGTAAGTTTATTTTTATGATTCCAATAGTTTGATTTGACCATTTGATCACCATAATTTTGGTAAATACCTCTTATAAATTCTCTCCATCCAATAATTTGTCTTATAAATCCCTCAAGACTATTGAGAGGAATGTCATTTTTTTCTGCATAATCGATAGATTTATCAATTACTTCTTTAGGAGTAATGAGGCCTAAATTTAATGAGCTACTTAATACAGAATGATTAATAAAGTGTTCATTTTTATCAATAGCATCCTCATAATGCCCAAATTCATTAAATCTCTCTTTAAAAAATATTTGTAGCCATTCTACAATTTGCTCATATGAATGGGGCATCCAGGAATGTAATTCACCTGGATGATTTGAAAAATTAATGTTTATTACATTGCTTATTTCAGAAAATTCTTTATAAGGTTTAATAATCGGAAGTTTTGGTATTTCATATCCAGAAGGGAGTTTTTTTCTATTATCTTCATCAAAGCTCCATTTACCTCCAATTGGTTTATTATCCTCTAAAAGTAGTTTCATTTTTTTTCTGATTTGTTTGTAATAATTAGCTTGTAAATGAAATTTCTTATCACCTAAAAAATGTTTAAATGAGCCTCTTGAATCAATAAACATAGGACTTGGAAGAAAAGTTATTTCTATATTATTCGTTTCACAGAACTCTAAAAAATCTCTTTCAAATGGTTTGTCTTCAATTTCGTAAATTTCAATTTTTTCAATTTTATTACTCTTTACTATATCCAATAGTTTGTCGAAGTAAGATGTTGAGAAATTATTATTTGCATCGTAATAAATTACTTTGTAACTATTATTTTTAAGTTGATCTCTATAAGATCGCATTGCTGAAAAAAACAGAGCTATTTTTGATTTATGATGTTTTATATATGAGCACAAGCCATTATCTTCAGCCATAAATATAGGCACATCTTTAGATACATTAATTTGGGAAATAGGAAATAGCTGATTCCCTAATATTACTCTTAGAATTTTCAATTATTTTTGTATACTTTGCCTTCTTTCATTACAAAGACAACGTTTTCCATAGAAGAAATGTCTTTTATTGGATCACCAGAGACTGCGATAATGTCGGCAATTTTACCCTCTTCAATAGAACCTAGTTCATCTTCTACTCTTAGCAGCTTTGCAGCTTCAATAGTCGCAGATATGATTGTTTCCATCTCGGGCATTCCATATTGCGTCATATATACAAATTCTTTCCAGTTTGTTCCATGTGCTTGCACACCTACATCTGTTCCGAAAGCAATTTTTACACCTCTTCTATATGCTTTACCAAAAGTTCCACCTATTTGTGGTCCTACTGCTGCTGCCTTTGGTCTAATTATGTCAGGAAAAAAGCCATCAACTTTAGATTTATCAGCTACAAATTCACCAGCAGAAATCGTTGGCACAAGATATGTGCCATTTTCAATCATCAGATCCATTGCTTCATCATCCATATAAGTTCCATGTTCAATTGAATCAACTCCTGCTTTAATCGCTCTTTTCATGCCCTCGGCTCCATGTGCGTGTACTGCAACCCAAAATCCATAATCACTTGCTGCTTGAACCACTGCGTCAGCCTCTTCTTGAGTAAATTGAGGATTATCACCAGATTTTGCTAAGCTCAAAACTCCTCCAGTAACTGTAATTTTTATTCCATCGGCTCCATCTTTATATCTTTGTCTAACCCCAGCAAAAACCTCATATGGTCCATTTACAACTCCACTTTCAGGGTCAGGGTAGACGTAATCACCAAAAGCTCTTCCATTAGTATGATCAGCATGACCTCCAGTTGTAGCTAAACTTTTTCCAGATGTGTATATTCTTGGCCCAATTGCGTCACCTTTAGCGATAGCGTCTCTTAAAGATATTGCTATAAAACCACTATCACCAACCTGACGAACAGTTGTAAAACCGCCATCCAATGTTAATTTGGCGTGTTTCACAGCAGTTATAGCACTGTATTCTTTTTCTACCTTTACTGGAGCATCAGCTTTAGAAAGGTATTCCTGACCAAAATGAACATGCATATCCATTAAACCAGGCATTACTGTTTTATCTTTAAGGTCATAATATTCATAACCTCTAGAATTTTTATATCCAGAAGCTATCTCTTTTATTACTCCATTTTGATCAATAACAATTGACGACTTACTAATGACTTTACCGTTTATAACATCAATATATTTGCCAGCATGAATTAATGTGTCAGAGCAAAGAAAGCTAGAAGCTAATATAAGTAACGATGTAAAAAATTTCATACATATCCTCAATATTTAAATTTTAATACTTTTAATAGATATATGTGAACTATAAGGATCAATTGTTTCTTTAAAAGTTCTTTATAATGAGACTTATATAACTATAATAAAGCTCTATGCGACTGTGGTGTTAATGGCTAGCACAAAAGCCTTCCAAGCTTTTGGTACGGGTTCGAATCCCGTCAGTCGCTCCAATTTGATATAATAATTTCATGTACAACTTTCAAAAACAAGACTCAATGCAAACACTAGAAGAGGGCCTTAAAGAATTTTATTCGATTAATAAGGAATTTGAAGCTCTTGCAGAAAAAAAAGATAATCCAAACTCGAAGGTCTTCAAAGAACATGACTACACTCATGTTTTATTTGGCTTAGGGACATCAATTGAAGAAGAAAGTCTTCTAGATAGCTATACACTTTGGGGAACGCATTGGAGCTGGTCAAGCATTTGGGGCTTTTATAAAGATCCCGAATATAAGAGTATTATAGACGATATCATTAGTAAATATGGTGGATGGTGGTCAATAATGAAGATCTACTTATCACTAGCACCTGTAAAATTTAAAGTAATTAAAAGATGTCGTCAGATGACAAAAAAGTGGAATTATCATGATATCCCAAACGAAGTATTAAATACTCCACTCAAAAATTTAAGAGAAGAGTACAATATAGAATTACTTTCACTAGATGAGATACCAATAAATAGATACCTTAAATCTCAGCATTAATCTTTTTCTAAATGTATTGTTTGTGTTGGATATGCAAAGTCTGAACCATTTCTTTTTACTATTTCGATTATTTCTAATAATAATTCTTCTCTTGCTATACAGAAGTCATGCCATTGCGTTGATTTAGTAAAGCAGTTCACCAACATATCAATACTTGAATCATTAAAACTCGTAACTCTAATAGTCGAAGGTTGATCTTTGGCATCGACTAAATTTTTATTTTTTTCAATATATTCTTCAATATCTTTTCTGATAGCAAGAATTTTTTCAGGCGTTGTTTGATAAATTAAGCCGACATGAAACCTTATTCGTCTAAAGGGCATCTCTGAAAAATTTATTATTTCAGAATCACTCAAGACTGAATTGGCTACATAGATTGGAGCTTTATCAAACCTTCTGATTAGTGTTGTACGAAAATCAATTCTCTCAACTGAGCCCTCAGCAACACCTTCAACATTAATCCAGTCACCTTGCTTAAATCGTTTTTCACCAATTATAAGAAGCCCACCAATTAGGTTTTTGAAGAAGTTTTGTGCTCCAAGTGCTAGTGCCACTGAGAAAAGTCCTAAACCTGCGATTATTGAAGCTGCATCAATACCCCAAAGTTCAAGCACACTTACTATTCCTAATAGATATATGACAAATTTAAGACCCCTAAAGACCCAATTTCTTAATGTATTAGAAAGAAAATTATATTTTTCTCCAACATAATCTTTTATCGGATCAACAATTGGCGCAATTGATAGAAAGATGACAACATAAAAAAATGT
This sequence comes from Gammaproteobacteria bacterium, assembly GCA_045563435.1. GTDB lineage: Bacteria > Pseudomonadota > Gammaproteobacteria > Magnimaribacterales > TMED112 > TMED112. Next base: position 37,905 of record JBJLJD010000004.1, on the reverse strand, counting down.
TTGGATTGTTATGGTTGAATAAGCGGTTATTGATTCTGGTAAATTCAAAGAATCATTCAGCAAATATAAACCAATTCCAATTGGAATTAATGTAAGAGGGCGTTTAAGTTTTTCAGCTATTCTGTCATCATACTTGGATTTTGTTTTGGAAGTTAATTTTACAAAAGCGTTAAAAATAATAACCCTGAATATAATAAGCAACACGAACATTGCTCCCAAAGGTAAAAAGAAAGTTGAATTAATTTCCATTTTTATTCTGCAGATGAACCAGCCGAACTGTAATCATCTAATCTTGGATCACTTATACCTATGATTTTATCTCCTTCAATGATTATAGTAGATGTAATGCCATTACTGTAATAGTCTTCAAGCTCTCTTTTTTCTAATTCAAAACCAAGTTTTTTCAATTCACGTAGTGTTTTGTCATCAAAATTTTCATAATAAAGCTTCTCAGGAAACCATTGATGATGATATCTATTAGTCGAAACAGAGAGTTCAGGGCTAAGTTTATATTCAAAATAGTTTATGATGATTTGCAGTACAGCAGTTATTATTCTCCCACCGCCTTGAGCTCCCGTAATTAATCTTACCTCATCATCTTCAAAAACTATTGTTGGCGTCATAGAGCTTAAAGGTCTTTTTTTAGGTTCAATTTTATTAGCCTCACTACCAAGCAAACTAAAATAGTTTTCTACACCAGGAGCAGATGAAAAATCGTCCATTTCATTATTCATAAGAATACCTGTATCTTTAATAACTATCCCAGAACCAAATCCTGTATTTAAGGTTGTTGTATTACTTACAGCATTTCCGTATTTATCAATAATCGAAAAGTGCGTTGTATTTTCTTTAAAAATTATATTTGCATTATTTATTTCACTATTCTTACTAGTTCTCTTAGTATTTACATTTTTACTAAGTTCTCTAGCAATATCTTCTGAGAGAAAATTTTCAATTGGAACTGGATAAAAATCTTCATCACCAATATGTTTTGAACGCAAAGAAAATGCTACTTGCATTATTTCAGAAATAATTAGGATATTTTTTACATCATTAGGGTCATCAGACAGATCAAAATTCTCAAGCATATTCAACATTAGACCTAACAATAATCCTCCAGAGGAGGGAGGTGGCATTGAAGCAATTTTTAAGTTTTTATAATTGAAAATTATTGGATCTTTTAACTTGGAATAATATCCACTTAAGTCTTCTGTAGTTATCAAGCCTCCATTATTACTCATATCTAATGCAATTTTTTGTGCTGTTTCACCTTTATAAAAACCATCACTCCCATAAATTGCAATTAATTTTAAAGTGTTAGCTAAATCAGTTTGTATAAGTAAGTCATCTTTTTTAAGAGGTTCTCCATTTTTAAAAAAAATCTTCTTTGTATTAGTAGATTTCCCTAATTTAACTTGTTCACTTTTTAGTGCTTCTGCTAATTCATTAGTAACCCTAAAACCCTCTGATGCTAATGTTATAGATGGCTGAATAAGCTGTTCCCAAGAAAGTTTTCCAAATTTTTTATGAATTTCATACATGCCATGAACTGTACCCGGTGTACCAGAGCTTAAATATGATTCAAGTGCTAATCCTCTGCTTCTTTCTCCTTCAATCATGAACATATCTTCAGTAGCATTAAGAGGTGCCATTTCCCTGTAATCAAGTGAATATATATTGTCATCCTCTTTGTCGTAGAAAATCATAAATCCTCCACCACCTATATTTCCTGCTTGAGGCAAAACTACAGCTAATGCAAAAGAAACTGCCACGGCTGCATCAACTGCATTCCCACCTTCAGTTAATACTTTATTTCCTACTTCTGAAGCTAAATAGTGTCTAGTAACAACCATAGTTTGATCTGCAACTACGGTTTTACCTGTTAAATTTTCAGTTTGAAGATTAAAGGATAAAAGAAGAATTAAAAAATTTTTTAACCAAATATCCCTGTTTTTTCTGAGTCTTGATTCCATTTTAAATCCTTAAGTTTATTGAAATTAAATACATTTCCTGGATCTAGTACTTGCTTGTTTTTAATATCTAGACCTGAAAAAAGCGAATAATCATTAAGGTTCTTTGTTTGACCTAATGCATAAACACCTTCTAAGTTATTTTCTACTATTGCGTTTAATCTTTTCCTTCCTCTCTGTTTAAGATCATGCCAATTAGTATCCCTTTTAGTTTCCTCAGTCTGATCCCAATGAAAGGGCCTAGTTACTATATTTGATGAATCTACATAATAATGAAAAATAGGAGTATTTGGAGTGTGGAAAATATTGTATCCATTTGTAAAAAGTCTCCAAGCCATAGAATCTTCCTCCCCATCAAAATATAAATAAGGATCATAGGGAATATCCTCTATTATTGAACCGCTTGAAAACAAGCATCCTCCAGCAATTAAAAAACCTTTTTTAATTTCATTATCTCCTATAGACAAACCCTTTTTCATAGAAAAATAGCCCTCTTTAAAAAAATTTTTTTCATCAATTACCATTACATGTGTATTACTGTCACCTTCTTGATGTCGTTTAATTTTCATAGTTTCAAGATCTTCAATTTCAAAATTTCTTGGATAAGAACTAATCACTGGCCTGTAAAATTTTTTAGATAACTTCTTGTAGAAAGAAATAAAATATTCATCCCAATCCTGTTCAAAAATAGTATGAGAGTCGACCTGTAAGTAATAGTCCTCACCCATATATAGGCTTTGAGCTAAAGATCTGGCCCATGAAGCGCCTCTTGCAAATTCTGCAGGAAGGAAGTGATACCTTAATTGTGGAAAAAAATCATAATTATCTAGTTTTAATTTTTGATCATTTTGATCAACGACAGCAAGTATTATGGAATCCTTATTTTTTGCATTTTTATAAGCCGATTGAAGGGTATTAATCAACAGAGGATCTTTGTAAGATGATATCGATAAAAATATTGTCATATCAATGTTTGGTAGTGTCTTTACTGTTTAGTATTTGCCTTAAATCATATCCTAATTCTTTTGATAAATAAGGAATAATTTCCTCAGCATTTAATTCAAAGACGAAATTTGGTGCATGCTCAATAACAAACCAAGAATTATTAGCAATCTCTTCATCTAATTGGCCAGAGTCCCATCCACAATATCCTAAAGCAAGCTTGTATTTACCTTTAAATTTACCTGATGCGATATTTTTTACTACATTCATGCTCGAAGTTAGGTTTAAACCATTTTTAACGCACAATGACTCTTTATCATCACTATTATGAATTATAAAAAGTTTATCGATATCCACGGGACCACCATTTAAAAGATTTTTTTGCGATTTATTTTTTAAAGATTCAATATTTAATGAACTAAAGATTTTGTCTTCACCAATATCTATAGTTTTATTGATAATAATTCCTAATGCACCGTTTTGATCATGCTCAAATATGTATATTAATGAGTCATGAAAGAAGTCATCTGTATTTTTATCAAGAAAATATAAAAATTTATTTACAAAGAAATTTTGATTCGACATAAATCTTGGTTTAAAGTTTGATTGATTTTAACAAATTATGGCCCAAACATTTCCAACAACAAAAGAAAATTTAAAAGCTGCTTTTGAAGAATTAAGAAAAAACCTTCCACTGCTTGAGTTGGGTGAAAGAGAAATAAATGGATGCAAAATGAATCATTTTGTAAATGCACCTAAAAGCTCGAGAGAAATGTATGATCTAGTTCAAATGCTTCATGGTGACTTTCCATTCGTCCACGAAAACGGGAAAGAATTAAATTTAAGTGAAGTGCTTTCAAAAGCTAAATCCCTTGCAAACACACTGCATAAGAATGGTATAAAAGCAAATGATTTTGTTGGCATAAGCATGCAAAATTGTACTGAATGGATTATCGCTTATTTAGGCATAACTGGTTTAGGAGCAACATGTGTGCCTTTTAATTCATGGTGGAAAGAAAACGAGCTTAGTTACGGAATTGATCACAGTGAATGTAAAGTAATTTTTGTAGATAAAAAAAGATATGGATACGTTAAAGATCTTAAAGTGCAAATTGTTGTAAATGATTCAGAAAATATTGAAGAAACACATAATTTCAATGATTATTTAACTGAATCATCAGAAAAATGGCCTGATACTGAATCTAAGGACGAGGATTTAGCGGTACTACTCTACACTTCAGGGAGCACTGGGTTGCCAAAAGGAGTGATGTTAACTCACTTAGCTATCATTAATGGTCTATTAGGTTTTTATACCTTTGGCGCCTTGAGAGCTCAAATACATAACGAACAGCTACTTAATGTAGATGATGGCTCCATCATCATTAATGTTCCGCTTTTCCATGTAACAGGTTTAATAAGTATGTTTCTTCTTTCACTATTAGGCAAAAGAAAACTAATTCTCATGTATAAATGGGATACTGACGAAGCGATTAAATTAATAAAAGATCATAAGGTAACAAATATTTCAGGTGTGCCAACACAATCTTGGGACCTATTGAATCATCCTGATGTTAGTAAAGATGATTTAAGTACACTCGTAGATATTGGTGCAGGTGGAGCCGCAAGGCCTGAAGATCAGGTAAAAGAATTAGACGATAAATTTAAAATTCCCCTAACATTTGCTTGGGGCATGACTGAAACTACAGCACTAGGCACTATAAATAGAGGACAAGATTATCTTAATAGACCTAACAGTTCTGGTTTATCTATTCCAGATTTAACAGAAATAGCAATAATAGACGATGACTGGAAGTTCCTTACAACTGAAGAAATTGGAGAGATAGTTTTTAAATCGCCATCAAATACAAAAGGGTATCTTAAGAACAAAGAAGAGACTGATAAAACAATTCAAAATGGTTGGCTCAAAACCGGTGATCTAGGCTACTTAGATAAAGATGGATATCTCTACATAATTGATAGGAAAAAAGCTTTAATAATAAGAGGTGGAGAGAATATATCTTGCCTAGAAGTTGAAAATGCTCTTGATAAGCATCCAGAAATTATTGAATCTTGTGTATGCGGCATAGAAGACCAAAAGTTTGGTGAAATTGTGAGTGCCTATATTTTTTGCTCTTCCAAAGTTAATGAAGACGAAGTAAAAGCATTTCTCAAGGGAAAAATTGCAGACTATAAAATTCCTGAAAAAATAAAATTTAGTGATTCTGCTTTACCTAGAATTGCTTCTCAAAAATTAGATAGGGTTGGTGTAAAGAACCTTCTTTCATCCTAATTATTTTTAAGTTAAATTAGCAAAGTGAGCAGAAAGATTTACATAGTTGAAGACGAACCCGATATAAGAGAGGCTTTAAGATATAATTTTTCTAATGAGGGCTTCAAGGTTTTTACTGCTACCGATGGTGAAGAAGCTTTATCAAATATAAAGAAAGTTTTACCTGACGTTTTGATACTAGATTTAATGTTGCCAGGTGTATCAGGAATTGATGTTTGTAAGTCCATTAGAGCAGATGATGATATTAGTGATATGTCAATTATTATGCTTACTGCAAAAGGTGAAGAAATTGATAGAGTTATTGGATTTGAACTTGGCGCAGACGACTATGTTACAAAACCATTTAGTGTCAGAGAACTTATTCTTCGAGTTAAAGTTTTACTTAAAAAACAGCGCGAGTCTTTAGTTGCAAATAAATTAGTAACATTTGGTCCAATTCGAATAGATTTAGATGCTCATGAAATTAAGATAAATGATGAAGAGATTATTTTAACGGCACTTGAATTTAAATTATTACAACATCTTGTTAAAAGAAAGGGCAGAGTTCAGACAAGAGAACAGTTATTAGGCGACGTGTGGGGATACAGTGCAGAAGTTACAACAAGAACTGTAGATACTCACATCAAAAGACTAAGAGAGAAATTAGGCAATACATCAGACTATATCCAAACAATTAGAGGTGTGGGCTATAGGTTTAGTAATGTTGATTAATGCTTAACATTCTTCCAAAAATAAGAATTTCTAGAATTTTTCTTCTCTCATTATCTTTTTTGATATTTATCATTTTTATTGTCTCAACAATCTTTTCTTCATTTATATATAACAATTCTAGAGCTCAATTAGTTGAATCACTTTACATGCAAGCTAAATCAATTGATCAGCTTCTACCAAGTTTCAAGCAGGATTTTGAATATAGTTATGACCTTATTGCAGATAATTTGTCTGTTTCAGATACAAAGCAAAATGAACTTAGAGTTACAATTATTGATGGAAATTGGAATGTAATTGGTGACTCCGAAGTTTCAACTGATGAACTTATTAATGTAGAAAAACATTCACCAGAAAATAGAATTGAAATCAAAAATGCTTTAACTAATAAATTTGGTACAGCAACAAGAACTAGTGAAACTACAGGACAAGATCTAATTTACCTTGCTATATTAAGAAATAGCGACGATCTGACTGAGGGTGTTATAAGAGTCGCAATGCCTTTCAATATTTACACATCTTTTTTTAATTTTTTTATTTATCCATTTATTTTATTGTTTGTATTAGCAATCGTATCCTCAAGTATCATGACGTACAGTGTGGAAAGTAATATTAGACGAGATTTAACTAAACTCCTTAAAAATACAGAAAGGGCCATTAAAGGCAAACCAATTAAATCCTCTTTAACATCTGATACTCAAATTGAAGGACTTTCTAAAGCAGTTGGTGATATTTCCGTTCGATTAAGTTCAGAAATTGATCAGGCTATGGATCAAAGAACTCAATTTGGTTCAGTTTTAGATAGCATTAATCAGGGAGTAATTATATTTAGTAAAAACTTTAGAGTTAGATTCACAAATGATATAGCTTTAGAAATGTTTGGTAAGCATCAATTTTTTTTAGGTGAAAAGATAAAATCAAAAAAACTATCTTTAGTAAATAAAATTTTGAAAGATGCAAAGAAGAATATGTCATCTGAAGATAATCTTGATATTAAGGTAAAAGGCGAAGATAGAAATTATTTATTAACAGCTACCAAAATGGAAACAACAAATGAATTAATCCTTGTGATTAATGACATTTCATCATTGAGAAAGTTAGAAGACCTTAGAAAACAGTTTGTCACAGACGTGTCGCATGAAATTAAAACTCCTATATCTGTGATTAGAGCAGGCTCTGAAACACTTTATTCAGGAGCAATTAATGATGCAAAGGTTTCTAATAAGTTTTTAAAATCAATTTTAGATAACTCTGAACGATTGAGTGAAATGGTTGATGATCTAATGGAGCTGGAAAAGATTGAATTTGGTGGTTTAGTTCTAAAAAAGGAAAAATTTAATGTCAATAATGAAATCCAACTTATTTTTGATGCCCAGCAAGCATTATTAGTAGATAAGAAGTTATCATTCAATAACTATATAGGAAAAGATATTTTTCTTAATGCTGACAAGGAGTCCTTCAGAACTGTCTTTTCTAATCTTATTAATAACAGTATTAAATATTCTAAACCTGAAGGTTTTATTAATTTAACGGCTGTTAATAATAGTGAAGAGTTAATAATTAAAATTGAGGATAATGGGCATGGTATTGAGAAACAACATTTAGATAAAATTTTTAATAGATTTTATAGAACTTCAAAAGCCAGAGCACATACTAAAGGAACAGGTCTAGGTTTATCTCTAGTGAAACAATTAATTTCAAGAATGAATGGTGAGGTAAGAGTTGAATCGAAAATATCCAAAGGAGCATCTTTCTTTGTAAGCATTCCACATTAATTGTAAAATTTACCAAATGAATAAATGGGATCTGCTAAGGGTATTTTTAATGTCTTTACTTCTACTACTGTTATTATCTTTTTATTATGTTCAGGGTTTTTTTAGCTTTAATTATGCAGAAATAAACGAAGAATTACCTAAACCAATAATTTCAGATAATTCTTTTGAGGAGTTCAAGTCAAGAGAAGTTGACGTTAGTACAGCAAACAAATCAAATTTAGGTTTTGAACTTGTGGGAATTAGGGGAAATAATCCAGAAAGTACAATAATTATTCTTGAAAGGGATGATTATCGATTAGTTGAACAGGGTCAAAATATAAGCTCAAGCGTTATTTTTTCTCATATTGATGGTTCGAGAGCTTATTTTTTTGATGGACAAACCTATACTTTTTTAGACATAATTGGCACAGAGACCTCTTTTAATAAAAATAGGATTAATTAAATAATGAAAAAAATATTTTTTATATTGTCTATTTCTTTCTTTGTAATTAGCCAAGAGCAAAATATTTTTTATAAAGATGCTGATGTAAAAACATTTGCCCAAGATATTGCATTGCTTACTGATAAAACGGTTATTTTAGACCCAAGAGTTAAAGGTACTATCTCAGTTTATTCAGAATCCTCTCTCAATAAAGAATCTATATGGGAGGTATTTGTTTCGACTATGGAAGTTCAGGGTTATAGCGTGTTAAAAGATGGTGACATTTTTAAAATAATTCCAGCTCAAGAAGGTATCAAAAATTTCAATGAAAACAATGAACTTCCTGGTTCAATTGATACTCAAATAGTGACTGTAAATTATTCAAGTGCAAAAGATATAGTCAATGCAGTTAAACCGCTAGTAGGTGTTCGTTCTTATATTGTAGCGTTAAATAATGATAGAGAAATTCTAGTGTCCGATGATCTTGAGAATGTAATCAGAGTTGTAGAAATAATTAAAAACTTAGACAGTGAATTAGACACAATGATTTCTGATCTTAAACTTGAAAATTTATCCTCCATTGAAGCACTAAGAATAATTAATTCTCTTAAATCTGACCCAAATAATAAACTTGATAAATTAGGTGTTGCTACATTTCAGGGTTCAAATAAATTAATCTTTAGTGGTCCAAGTAATATAATCAATAAAGTAATAGAAATGTTACAGAAGATAGATATTGATAACAGGCTTGAAGAGAATACAAAAGTCATTTATCTAAACTACTCAAAAGCAGAGGATATTCTTAAGATTTTGAATGATGTATCAGGTTCATTCAATCAGGAACAAAATATTGATTACAAAACAGTAATAACTTCACATGATGAGACAAACTCAATAATTATTAGATCAAGTCCACAATCCATCAGAACACTGACCTCTATTGTTTCTCAGCTCGATATAAGAAGGCCGCAGGTTCTTGTAGAGGCAATTATAGTTGAAATATCTGAATCTATAGCAAGGTCTCTTGGAGTTGATACAATCTACTCTGGCGATAGTCAGGGAGATAAACCAATAGCTCTAACAAGATTTCCAAATAGTAAAAGTCCTGATTTGTTGTCTATATTGGGGGCGGCTGATTCAGATTCAGATTCTGTTACAAACTTTAATGCTACTTCTTCATTATTAAATACCTCAGGTTTAGTAGTGGGACTAGGGAATACACTAAATGGCGAGGATAATTTTGCTGTTTTACTCTCACTATTAAGAGAAGATCAAGATTCAAATATTCTTTCTACTCCCTCAGTTGTAGCTCTTGATAATGAGGAAGCGTCACTATTAGTAGGACAAGAAATACCAATTACTACAGGTGAATCATTAGGTTCAAATAACCTTACGCCATTTAGAACTACGTCTAGAGAAGAAATTGGAGTTAAGCTTGAAATAAAGCCTCAGATAAATGAATCTGACTCAGTAGCATTATTTATCAGGCAAGAAGTCTCAAGTATAGCTGGATCACAACTACCTAACTCAACCGATTTAATAACCAATAAAAGAGAAATAGAAAGTACAATTCTTGCAGATGACAGGGAAATTATAGTCTTAGGTGGTCTAATTAATGAAGATGTTCAAGAATCAGTTAATAAAGTCCCTTTACTAGGCGATATTCCTATTGTTGGAGGACTGTTTAGATCTTCTGCAAAGTCTGTACAAAAAAGAAATCTTATGGTGTTCTTAAGACCAACAATCCTTAGAGATTCAGTTACAACTAAAGATCTATCGCAAGAGAAATTCAACTTGATTAGGGCTAAGCAAATATTTCAAGAATCCTTATTAGAAAATTAAAATGGAACTAGTTCTTCCTTATGCATTCTGCAAATTACATGGAATTGCTCTAGTAAATAATAATAAAGTATCTACTCTTCATTATTCTGGTGAGCTTAATCCAAAAATAATTTCAAATATTCAACACTTATTCAACGAAAAGATAGAAACCAAAAATCATCAAATTCATGATTTTGAATCTTTTTTAACTGAAATTTATTCAGATAAATCATCTGATTATGACTTAGATAATTTAGATCAATTAAATTTAGAAAATCTTGCTAACTCAATTCAACCTTCTGATGACCTTTTAGATGATAAAAACAAAGGTCCAATAATTAAACTTATTAATGCAACGATAACAAGAGCTATCAAGGCAAGAGCTTCTGATATACATTTAGAGCCATTTGAAAATGACTTAACTATAAGATTTCGTGTTGATGGTGTTTTAAAAGAGGTTCTTAAGTATCAAAAGAACATTACTCAAATGATAATTTCAAGGATAAAGATTATGTCTAATCTAGACATTTCAGAACGTCGTTTACCTCAAGATGGAAGAATCTCAATAAATATTGGGAAAAAAGAAGTTGACTTAAGAGTTTCAACATTACCTTCTTCATTTGGTGAGAGGGTAGTTTTAAGAATACTAGAAAAGGATAAATCTCATGTAGAGCTTGGAAGTCTGGGATTTTCTAATGATATTCAAACAAAGTTTAAAAATGCATTATCAAAAAATGAAGGGATCATTTTAGTTACAGGACCAACAGGCTCCGGAAAAACCACGACTCTTTATTCGGGCCTTAAAAATATCTCTGATAGATCTCAAAATATTTTAACTATTGAAGACCCAGTTGAATATGCCCTCAATGGAATTGGTCAAACACAAGTCAATAGCAAAACTGGTTTGACTTTTGCTAAGGGCCTTAGAGCTATTTTAAGACAAGATCCTGATGTAGTAATGGTTGGAGAAATAAGAGATAAAGAAACAGCTGATATTGCTATTCAAGCTAGCTTAACAGGGCATCTAGTACTTTCAACAGTACATACAAATAGTGCCGTAAATGCAATTACTAGATTGAGAGATATGGGAATTGAACCATACTTACTATCTTCAAGTCTGTTATTTGTCTTATCACAAAGATTGGTCAGAAGATTATGTGTAAAGTGTAAAAAACCTGATAACGACCAAAAATCAATAAAATTAATGAAAAGCCATAATATTAAAGGTGAAATCTTTAAGCCGGTTGGTTGTAATCATTGCGATGGTACAGGATATAGTGGACGTCTAAGTATTGGTGAGTGTATCGTTGTAGATGAAAAAATAAATGAACTTATCTACAAACAAGCATCAGAGGCAGAAATCACTGACTACGTTTTTAAAAATAATAAAAAAATCTTTATAAATGGTCTTGAAGCTGTAATAGCAGGCGAGACATCAATAACAGAAATACTAAGGGTTTCACAAGAATAATGGCAACCTATAGATACCAAGCATTTGATAAAAATGAGAATAGAGTTAAAGGATTTATAACAGCTGATAGTAAATCAGATGCAATTAACCAGCTTCAACTTAAAGAATTAAACCCCTCAACAATAAATGAAGCTACAAAAGAAAAATCAAACCTCAAAATATCTAAAAAAGATTTATCTATTTTCACTAAACAAGTTTCAGCATTATTAAGCTCTGGAACACCGATTGAAAAAACTTTGGAAATAGTTAGCAATCAAACTAATAAAGATAAATTTTCACAAATACTTCATGCTATCAATGAAGAATTAAAGCAAGGAAAATCCTTGAGCGATTGTATGAAAAGCTATCCAAGAGTATTTGATTCAGTATATTGCTCAACAGTATTTGCTGGTGAAACATCCGCATCACTCCCCACAGTTTTTAAAGACTTATCAGATTACTTAGATAAAGAAATTAAGATTAGATCTCAAGTAATTGGAGCACTTACATATCCAGCAATTATTTTCTCAGTCTCTGTAATTGTTATTTATGCATTACTTAGCTTTGTTCTTCCTCAGGTAGTAGATCAATTTATTTCATCTAATGTATCATTACCTGCATTAACAACTGCTTTACTATATTTATCTGATATATTTCCTGCTGTACTTATTCTAGTTATATTAATTTCTTTAGGACCCATTTATCTTGTAAATTCAAATTGGCTCAGTCTTAAGAGAAAACTCGATATATCAAAGATTTTTTTGAATATTCCCTTCTTTGGCAAAATAATTTTATTCGATCAAACTGCTAGGTTTTGTTCATCAATGCATCTCATGACAAAGGCTGGTTTAAATACTATTGAAAGTTTAAATATAGCTAAAGAAGCATTTAATAATCTTTATTTAAGATTAGAACTCGATGTAATTGAAAATAGAGTCATTTCCGGTAGTTCATTAAGTCAATCGTTTTCCGAATCTAAAGTCTTTCCTAGAGTTTTTGTTCAATTGCTAATTTCAGGTGATATGGGTGGGAAAGTTAGTGAAATGTTTGAAAAAATTAAGAACTATTTAGACCAAGAAGTTGAGAGTGTAAGAAACATAATGTTAACTTTTTTACAGCCTTCAATTATTTTAGTAATGGGTGTATTTGTTTTATTAATTGTTCTGTCCATAATGTTACCATTACTACAAATGAATAATTTGATTTTTAATTTATGAAAAAAATTCTCAAATCTGGTTTTACTTTATTAGAACTATTGATAGTCATTGTAATATTAGGTCTTCTAGTTTCATTAGTATCAATTAATGTTTTGCCAACCTTAAGCAAAGCTTATTCTGAAACCGCCAAGGTAGATATATCAAGGATAGAGCAGGCACTAGTAATGTATAAGATAAATGAGGGTAATTATCCATCTGAAGATGAGGGTATTTCAAAATTAGTGGAAAGTGGATATCTTAATAAAATTCCAAAAGATCCATGGGGTAATGAGTATTTTTATAAACCTCCAGAAAATGCATCTAGCTATGAAGTTTACTCTTTAGGTGCAGATGCTAAAGAGGGTGGTGATGGTGAAAATGCAGATATTAGTAGCATCACTAAATAAAGGTTTCTCATTTATTGAAATCATTGTTACTTTGTTGATTATTTCTTTAGTCGGAAGTAGCTTTTACATATTTTTTCAAAACTCTAATATTCCAGTTTCTTTAAATGTAGAAATAAAAAACTTTCAAGACTTTGCTAACTATACTGGTAGCCAAATAAACATATATGAAGATAGATACGTTATCGTTTATCAGAATAATTATGAAGTAGTAAAAGAGGTTAATTATCCAACAATAAAAGCTGTAATAGACATAAATAATAAATATATAAAAATCGAAGATGATGAGCCTTTCATATCGATTTATCCAGGTTGGGAATCAAATATAAAGAAAATTATTCTTTCAAATGATGAAATTATTGAACTTTAAAACACTAACAAAAGGTTTTTCACTTATCGAAGTGGTTGTGTCGCTTTTAATTCTATCAATTACATTTACAGCCTTTTCATTGCTATTAGATCAAAATCTCAAAGCACAGCTTCAAAAGGAAAAATATGTCTATAAAACTACAAAAGAAATAAATCTACTTACCCTATACTCCAATAAATCTTCAACCGATGATGTTTTCCTTAAAAAATTTTTAGGGGTAAAAAAGGAAAGAGAGAAAATACTATCTTCATTTGGAATAAGAAGAGAAATAGAGATTATTTTTATTGATGGTGAGAAAGAAATAAAAATAAAAATTATCAGATAAAATGAGAAGTGGTTTCACAATCATCGAAGTTCTAGTCGCTCTTTTAGCTGCGTCTATAATTGCATTAATGTCGTTCGAGTACTTATCAAATGTTGTAAATTTAGAGACAAAAGTAAAAATTAAGATTTCAAAGGATAGAGATGAATTAAATACTGGAAATATAATAAGGTTAGACCTATTACAATCTATTCCTTTCTTATTTAAAGATGAAGCAGGAAGAAAAGTTTCAACACCATTTTTTGGAAATCAAAATAATACTTTGATGTCATTTGTTTCATTATCTACATCAGATAATGCAAAAAATAAATCTAAACTCAGGAGAGTAAATTACTATATTGAAAATGATAATTTAGTTAGACAAACTTCGCTTCCAAATAATAAAGCCGTTGTTTTATCAAAAAGAGTGCTTCTTAAAGATATTAAAAATTATAAAATTTTGTTTGGCGAAGATTTAAGTTTACTAGATGAAAAATGGCCAAATAATCAAATATCTAATTTAAATATTAAACAAAATAAAAGTTATCCCAAATTAATTGTATTTTCTTATTCGATTGAACAAGAGGAGAGGGTACTTATTTTGAGCACTTATAAATGAAAAAAGGATTTATCTTAATAAGCACATTATCGCTTGTAACGATACTTAGTTTTTTGACTATTTTGATTAGTAAACAAATTTTTAATGACTCTGTAGCAACAAATATTTACCAAGAATCTATTAAAAAAAGAATAGAGCTAATTAATTATGAAAAATTTATAACTGAAAATTTACTTAATAATTCAAATTTATTAAGAAATTTAAATATTGCTGAAAAGGAATTTAATTTCATAGCTAAAAGATCTTTTTCTAATTTAACTATTGAACTAGAGGACATGAATTCATGTTTTAATTTAAATGCCTTAGTTAAGGGTAAAAATGGTATAACAGAAAAAAATGATGAAAATGTATTAAATTTTCTTGTTTTTTTAAGCAAATCATTCGTAAACAAAAATTCTCATATTGAGCTTTTACATAGAATAGTTGATTCGATTGATACAAATAATTTCCCAGAAACTTATGGGGCAGAGGATTTGTATTATATCTCTAATGAGAGATTAAATTTAGCATCAGATCAAAATTTTTATCACAAAAGTCAGATAAAAGACCTTAATTTAAATTTCCTAACTGATACTGACTTTCAAAAAATTTATGGAAATATATGTGCTTTACCTTCTAATGAAATTAAATTGAATATCAATAATATTAATTTTAATAATCAAAAGGTTTTTCATTCTATATTTTCGGATTTAACAGTAAAAGATATAGAAAAAATTATATTAAATAAGCCAGAAACAGGATATTTAAATTATAAAGATTTAGTTGACCGCACCTCAATAAACCAAATTAAACTTAAAAATAAGTATATTGTCTTTAAGCCTATATTTATAAAAATTAAATATACTCTTCAAATTGATGAATACATGTTTAAATTAATTAGTTTTATAGATTTATCTAACAGAGAAAATAACATAATCTACAGAACCATAAGTGATGAAAATATTTATTTTTAATGATCTAGAAACAGGTAGTTATTTTGACGATAAAAATGTTTCTACTTGTAAATACTCAACCTTAGAGAACGAAAAAGATGTCTTATTTGTATTTCCAGATCAAATGCTCACGTACGTAAATGAAACTGAGAGATACAAAAAAAGAGCAAATTTAGAGGCTAAGTTAATCAATGATTCATTAACGTCTTCACTAAATATTGATACTAATTTAAATGTCCTTAAATGTTCTCTTGAAAAGGGTAATTATTTTCTGATAAATGATAAAAACCTTAAAATAATAAAAAACCTTTTTCAAAACTTTGAAAACGATGTACTAATTACTTCAGATGTGTTGTTTTTTAGTGAAATTTTTAAGGAAAATATCAATTACTTAGATGACTATTACCTCAATACTAACTCACAGTATTTAAAATTTTCAAAAAATGCTTTAAAAGTCCTCAAATACAAAGGTTCTGAATTTAAAAAAATTGTTGATGAGGATCTAGTTAAAAATGTTAATTCTCAGTTTGATAGTTATAAACTTAACACCTTTAATATTGGAAATTTAATTAACTTTGAGAAAAATAAAAAATATGTCTTTGGATTAATTTCAGCTGTTGTTTTGATCAACTTAATAGGAATAGGCAATCTTATTAATCAAACTTATAAACTAAATTCATTTAATGACATTATTCTTGAGTTCTACAAAGATATTTATCCCTTAGAAGAGCCATTAAATGTAGAAAAAGCAATTAATGAAAAAATTGAGAACCTTAATTTACAAGAATCAAAAGTTTTAAAATTAATCTACAAAATCTCATCTTCAAAGCTTAAAAATGGACGATTAGTAGATCTCTATTATTCAAGAAAGTTGAATAAGTTTGAATTTGAAATTCTATTTAATAATTCATCAGAGGAGATTATCTTCTTAAATGAACAAGCCTTTGAAGGAAACAGTTTTAAAAAAGTCGGCTCAAGAACTGATAGAGGGTTGGTAGTTACAAAATTTATATATGAAATTTAAGTTTTCAAAGAATAATAAAAAATTATTTTCAGTAATTGGATTCTCAGTCCTTTTTTTAATTTTTATTTGTTTAGAAAATGTTCTGATAGATAATCTATTTGAGATAAGGGCTGAATACGACCTGAAAAATCAAGTTTTCAATGATCAAAAACAAAAAATTTCTCAATTAAAAATGTATGAAAACAATAAAAGTACTAAGAATTTGGTTGAAAGTCTTGAGCTTTTCCTCAAAGACAAAAAGATTTCTTACTCCACAGATGGCACTTTATTTTTATTTAATAATCTAGCACCAGGTAAATTAATTGAAATTCTTAATTTCATACAATTAAATAATATCGAACCAAATGAAATAAAAATTTCTGGAAATGAATCAACTTTGAATTTAAAAATTGAAGTTACTGCTTAAAATTCTTTTTTCAATATTTACACTATTAATAATTTTCTTAGTAGTCATATTTTTTACACCAATAAATTTGATTGTAAAAACACCTTTGCAGTCTTATGGAATCTCTTATGAAAATGCAAAAGGAAATATATTTTCTGGAGATTTTAGGAACGTTAATTTAGCAAATCTTTCAATTAGCAATATTAATTACGAGAACTCTTATTCCCATGCTGGTTTAAAAACTAATATCACGGATGGGTTTTACTTTAAGTCTACTGTTATAACCAGTTTTGATTTAAGAAAAATTACAGTTAGTAACACAAGGTATAGCCGCGATTTTAAGCTTTCATTTATTCCTATTATTAATATAGAAACCAAACTAGAAGAGTTGATTCTCGAAGACTTTAAATGCAAGGGAATTAATGGTGATGCTTATATAAAAAGCAGAATTTTTAAGGAACGTTTAATTGGTGAACTTAGTTGTACTGATGACTCATACAAAATAATACTATTCGACAGAAAATATAATCAGTTAGGTTTAATAACAACAGACTTTAATTATGTTTATCTGAACATTAAAGACAGTGCTCTTAATGAAAATTTATCAATCTTAAATATCAATGGTGGAATAAACCTAAAGATTCCTGTTAAGGATTTGCTTGAATAATCCATCAGATATACTCCAAAATGAATTCTCAATTACATTACAATTTAAACTCGCTAATGAAAGTTCATAAATTTCTGCTGCTAATGGAATGATATCTATCCTATCTTCAGGGATACTAAATTTTTCAATTAAATCTTTCTTTGAAACGCTGTTATATTCTTTTACAAATTCAGTAAATTCTTTTGAACTTAGAGGACCCGAATGATTATTAGCCTCAAATATTGCTCTTAAATTTCCACCTAAGCCGTATAACTTTTTAACTGGTCCATACTTTTTTAACCAATTTCCAAAGTTGTTCATTTCATTTTCTTTATAGTTTTTATCTTTATTAAGTAATCTAACAGCTCCTAACTGAAATGATCTTGCATATGTGTGAGAATCGACACTTATAAAGGCTTCTACACTACCTCCACCTATATCCAAAATCGCGTAAGAATCTACATTAGCTTTAAACTCTTTAAGAAGGCCAGCCTCTGTATCTCCAGATATAATCTTCAGATCTATGTTTTGTTTTTTTAATAATGAAAGTATCTGATCTTTATTTGTACAATCTCTTATTGCAGATGTTGCCATATAGAACTGTTTTTCAATATTTTTATCTAAGAAAACTTTTTTAAATCTATCGAGAACAATAGTTAGTCGCTTTAATGTTAATTCTGAAAGAAAGCCTTCAGTAAATGCATCTTTTCCAAGTCTTAAAGGTTCTCTGTAGTATTCAACTAAACTATTGTCTTTGGTATTAAATATTTTATATTTAATAGCGTTTGATCCAATATCGACAATTCCTAATAACATCTTAATCAGAAAATGGAGCTAATACTTTAAATTGCTCATAAGTGAGGTTTTCAAATAAAACTCCTTCGATATGCAATGAATAATTTCCTAAATCTTCTCCCCATTTTGGGGGTTTAAGAGAGAGCTTTTCGTCGTAAGTAAGATTATTAAGAATGTACCTAAGCGCACTCAATCTAGCAATCATTTTATTGTTAGCATTAATTACAACCCATGGAGCATAATCTGTAGAAGTTAAGTCAAACATTTGATTTTTATAGAGTGTAAAAACATCCCATTTATCAACCATCAATTTATCTGACTCAGATAATTTCCAATATTTCAACTTACTATTTTTTCTTGCATTAATACGTCTCTTCTGTTGGTCTTTATCTATTGAAAAATAAAATTTAACTAGTTCAGTCCCTTTTTTAACCAGAGATCTTTCCCATTTATTTACCTTAGTCATAAATTCCTCATATTGTTTTTTTGAGCAATAACCAAGAGTTGGTTCGGTTAATGCACGTGTATACCAGGATCTATCAAATAAAACAATTTGACCTTTATTTGGCAAAAATGTTTCATATCTTTCAAACCAATTTTTTCTCTCTTTTTTTGTTGGAATTCCAAGATGCACATAGTTAAAATTTGATGGAATTAAATGTTCAGAAAAAAAGTTAATTGTTGACGATTTTCCAGCAGTATCCCTGCCTTCAAAACAAATAGCAATTTTTCTTTTTTTCTTTATTACATCTTCCTGTAATTTCAATAATTCAACCTGGAGGTTATATTTTTCTTTTCTATATAAATCAGGTGAAAGTGATTTATATTGCTCAAAATTGTATTCAAAAACGCTCATGTAAATGTATTAAAAAGAGGGTATAGTATAACGAAATTATCTATCTATTGAATGGCGCTAGTTGAATTAACAATTTTTGGAATACCTCTTATTCTTTTTTCTGCTGCAATGCTTGGCTTTTTTACAGCATATGGTGTTGGAGCTAATGATGTAGCTAATGCAATGGGTACCTCAGTTGGTAGCAAGGTGTTAACTATTTCTCAGGCTGTACTCATAGCTGCAATTTTTGAATTTTTAGGTGCTTTTTTTGCTGGTGGAGGGGTTACCCAAACAATAAGAAAAGGTGTAATCGACCCTGAACTGTTCATAGGTCAGCAGGAAATTCTTATCTATGGCATGATTTCATCATTATTTGCAGCTGGTGTTTGGCTTTTAGTAGCGAGTATAAGAGGCTGGCCTGTATCTACAACACATACTATCGTTGGTGCAATTGTAGGTTTTGGTATATATACGTTAGGATCAGATAAGATTAACTGGTCCGTAGTAGGCAACATTTCCTTATCTTGGTTAACTTCGCCGATATCATCTGGTCTTCTGGCTGCTTTGATTTACTGGATATGCAAAGAATTTATTATTACAAAACAAGGTAAATTTCAGTTTTTAATAATTAATTTTTATATTTTCCTTGCGGGCTTCGCCATCTCACTTATCACAATAACAAAAGGTTTAAAAAATATCCTTAAAGATACCGAAGTAGTTTTAACATTTTCTGATAGTGTTTCATATTCAGTAATTTCAGCTGTTGTTTTTACTTTTTTATTCTATTCCTTTTCAAGATCAAGACTGTCAAAAAATCAATCAAGTGAATCTCAATTTGCTTATTTAATGATCTTTACATCTTGTGCAGTAGCCTTTGCTCACGGGTCGAATGATGTGGCAAATGCAATAGGCCCATTAGCTGCAGTATACCAAGCTTCATATGAGTTATTAGGTCAGCCATATAATTCCGAAACACCACTATGGATTTTGTTATTAGGTGCAGTGGGAATAGTTATAGGTCTAGCAACTTTGGGGTATAGAGTTATGAAAACTATAGGAGAGAGGATAGTAACCTTAACACCAAGCAAAGGATTTTCAGCACAATTGTCAGCAGCTTTAACAGTTGTTTTGGCCAGTCAATTAAATATGCCTGTTTCAACAACTCATACTCTTGTGGGAGCTGTTATTGGGATAGGCTTAGTAGAAGGAATTAAGTCTGTAAATCTGGCTTCAGTTAGAACAATATTTGTCTCATGGGTTGTCACACTTCCTATCGGTGCAGCTCTTTCAATAATTTTTCTTGAATTAATTATGAATTTGTTTACGTACTAAATACCTATTTGTCACAAAACTGTCATTAATCACATTTAATTTAAATTTTGTGAGGATTGACATGAAAAAAATTTTAATTTTAATGATTATAAGTTCGTTATATTTAGTGTCCCAAGAAGATACTAACGAAGATATAGAAGAAGTTGTTGCTGTTGGAACAAAAGCAAGTCTTAAATCTGCACTTGATAAGCAGAAAGATTCAAATCAAGTGGTTTCAATTGTTGACTCTGATGCAATAGGTGAATTTCCTGATGAAACAGCTGCTGAAGCAGTAAGAAGACTCTCTGGTGTCTCAGTTGAGAACGACCAAGGTGAAGGTAGATACATAACTTTAAGAGGTATGTCAGGAGATCTAAATGGAGTAACACTTAATGGGGCAACGGTACCAGCTCCAGAGGGCGGTAGAAAAGTTCTACTCGATGGTCTTCCAACTGAACTGCTGGACTCTATTGAAGTTTATAAAACACTAATCCCCTCACAAGACCTGGAAGGCATAGGTGGAAGAATTGAATTTAAAACAAAAAAAGCTACTGAATTAGATAAGAGATTAGTAAAGATAAAATACGATCAATCATATAATGATTTTTCTGGTGAAGCAGATAGCCCAAAGTACTCTTTGACATACGGTGAGAAGTTTAGCGATGCATTTGGTGCTATTTTAGGGTACACATTTCAAAGTAAACACATAATCTCTAATAACAATGAAACAGGTTATGAGCCATGGGGGATTGCTGATAATGGAAACAAATACCTAGCTAGAGACTGGGAAATGAGGTTTTATGACTTGACTAGAGAAAGGCAAGGTTTTACAGCAGATTTTGACTTGGCTTTAAACGATGACACATCACTTTTTTATAATTTCTTATTTAATAAATATGAGGATGATGAGATTAGATTTAAAGATGAGTATCGTGCAAGAAATTTAGTAGAGTCCTCTGTTACACCTACTTCTGCATCTTATCAAAGAATTACCGCAGATAAAGAGACAAGAAAAAGAATAGAAGTAAGAACAATTGAAACCAAAATTTTTGGAGGTGAAAGCAGATTAGGCATGTATAACACCAAATTTCAATTTAGTGAATCTTTTGCTGAAGAGGATGATACCAATAATGTTGATGCTAAATTTCGAGCTCAGTGCCGTATTAGAAGTGGCGATGATATTTGTGGAACCTACAGCTGGGCAAATCCAAAATTTATAAGCTTATCTTTAGCACCTCGAGGACAGATGCTTACTGATCCATCAGAGTATGATTGGGACGAGCTCGAAATAGATTATGGTTTAATTCAAGATCGTGAAGATGCATTTAAAATTGATTTTGAAAGTGATCCATTCGATTTTAATGGGAATGTTATGTCGATTGAATTTGGTGCTAAAACAAGTGAAAGAATTAAATCAAATAGAGAGGGCAATGTAGATGGTTCGGGTGATGTAGCGCAAGGTATGTTAACTTACTCACCCTCAGCGCCAAATAACTTGTGGTACTTTCCAGAGGCACTATCTTTTTTTGCTGATCCCTCATTAGTCTTTCCTTTGCAAAATCAATTTAGGCCTCTGGATTTAGATCTTGCAGATTTCTGGAGCACTAAAGAAGAAATATTTGCACTGTATTTCATGACTACTATAGAAACAGATAATGCTGTTGTTGTGGCTGGCTTTAGAAACGAAGATACATCATTTGAAACTTATGGTTTTAACGATGGTGATGAACAAGATAGATTAGAATTTGAAAATGACTATAGCTTTTTAGCACCAAGTATTAACGTAAAATATTTCTTGAACGATAAAGTGCAATTAAGAGCTGCAGCTTATCGTTCACTTTCTAGACCAGGATTTGGACAAACTGCACCGGTTCCCGATATTGGTGATGGAAATGGCGATGGTGAGTGGTCTGGTTCGATGGGCAATCCAGATCTTAAACCATATGAAGCAAATAATTATGATTTAGGATTTGAATACTACGGAGATGAATCTTTCTTTTCAGCAGGTCTTTATTACAAAGACATATCTAACACCATTTACCCAAGAGTACTCGGCAATCAAGTAGTTGGGGGAATTTTCTTTTCAGATTTAGAGACCTTTGCTAATGCAGGAGATTCATCAATCCTTGGGTATGAACTAAATTACTTTACAGAGCTTGATAAATATTTACCTTTAGAAGGGTTTTTTGTGTCAGCTAATGTTACATATAACGACGGAGAAAGTGATTTTGCTCCAGGTGGAGATAATGTTGAAACATTTACTATTCCTTTTAGAAAGCTTTCAGAAGAAGCAGCTAATTTTTCTCTTGGGTATGATAAAGGAAAATTTGATATTAGATTTTCAGTAAATTTCAGATCTAGTTATCTTGATTACCTTGGTGATGAAGGTGAAGAATTATTCAATGATGATTTTGGATATGGTTATATGAGATTTACTGATGATTATTATTCTTATGATCTTGTTGCAAAATATAAATACACAGAAAATTTATCATTAAGATTCGAAGGGAAAAATTTAGATAATAGACCAGAGTTCTATTATTGGAATTCTCCTGATAGACTATCTCAGTATGATGAATATGGTTACTGGATGTCATTCGGCTTTAGATACAATTTCTAAAATCTTTAATAGAACCTTTAAAGCGATGATTTTAATTATCGCTTTTATTCTTCTTTCTGCTTGTGGTGGTAAGAAAGAAACTTTTGTAGTTGAGTATGACTATGAGACACCTCCAATAGCTTCAGAGGGAGATGCTGCAGACGATCCTGCAATATTTTTTACTGAAGGAGATCCCCTTATTCTTGGTACTGATAAGACAGCTGGAATGTATATATATAGTTTTACCGGTGAAGAACTTGCTTATTATGATAACGGAAAGCCAAATAATGTAGATGTTAGAGATTCATGGTTTGCTTACACAGATAGGTCAGATAATTCTGTCCAGTATGCAAAATTATTTGAAAATATTTCTTTAGCTGTATATCCAGAAATAAATATTTATGGCATTTGCATAGGCATAGTCGATTCAGAGTTAAGAGCAATAGTAACTGAAGAAGAAGGTGTCAATATTCAGTATTGGAATTTAGAAAAACAAGAATTAATTAAAACCATTGATATTACAGCAGATGAAGAAAATGTTCCTGCTGCTGGCAATGAAGCAGAAGGGTGTGTATTTGATGAAGAAAATGGTCATATATTTATCTCAAGAGAAGGAGCAAGAGGTATTTTAAAAGTTTTTGATACAGAAAACCTTGAGCTAATTACACAAATAGATTCTAGAGATGGCAACATTGGTGGTGATCCTGAAGGAATTGCTGTCTATAAAACAGGTGCTAAAGACGGCTTTATAATCTTGTCATCACAAGGGGATAATAAATTTAATATGTATGACAGACAATATCCCTTTGGTTATCAAGGTTCTTTTCAAATTATAGATGTGGAGCATACTGATGGTTTGGATGTAACATCAGTTTCTTTTGAAAGATTTCCAAAAGGTTTCTTAATTGTTCATGACGGAGAAAATCTTCCAGATAATCAAAATTTTAAAATTGTTGATATGGAAAGAATTTTAAAAAAAAAAGTAGTTCCTGGCTGGATGTATTAAAAAGTTTTAGCAGGGAAAACCCGTACTTAGCTCCCCTTTTATTAACCTTCTTAGGTTTTTTCGAATCTTTTGTAATTACTGGCGTAGTTTTTCCAAGTCTCTTTTTATATTTACTAGCTGTTTTTCTTTATCTTGAGGGAATATCAAATATCTTCTTAATCACAATTTTTGCATATGCTGGATCATTTATAGGAGACCAATCAAGCTATTTAATGGGAAGAGTGTTTGGCACAAAGATCTTCGAATGGAATTTTTTTAAGAAGAGAAAGAAAAGAGTTGAAAAAACAAAAAATTGGTTTGAAAAATATGAATTTGGGGCGATACTTCTTGGAAGAATGACACCTAGTATCAGACCTTTTGCACCGTTTTTTGTTGGTTCATTTAAGCTTGATTATAAGAAATTTCTATTTTTTGACTTATTGGCTTGTGCTATATGGGGTTTGGGTTTAGTTCTTTTGGTAGTACTATGGGAATATATAGCTAATTTATTCTAATGTTATATTTTGTTGGCTTAATCTCCATTATTTTATTATCGATCTTACTGCTTAACTATTTTTTTAATGAGGGCTCTAAAAACATGTTTAAAAGCTTATTAGTACGATTTATGGCAATTGTTTTAACAATCATTAGTGTCATTATACTAATTAGGCTTATAAGGACATTTTTATGAGTCAAAATTCAATTTTTTCAAAGATTAAATCAGGAGAAATTCCTGGAAAAATAGTTTTCCAGGACGATCAATGTTTTGCTATTGAGGATATAAATCCACAAGCACCCGTTCATGTGCTCATTATTCCAAACGAGGAAATAGCCAAAGTATCTGATTCAGAGGAGAATGACAAAGAGCTTCTTGGTCATCTTCTGCTAGTATCAAAAAAAATTGCAGAGAAATACAATCTCAATAATAATTACAGGCTAGTAATAAATAATGGTGCAGATGCTGGGCAAAGTGTTTTCCACATACATGTTCACCTTTTAGGTGGACGAGACCTTACGTGGCCTCCTGGCTAATAGAGATATGCACCAATCATTAGAATGATTATTACAATCCCAATTATTCCAAAAAAAATTACAATATTTCTTAATACAGTTTTATCATTCATGTGTAAATTATAAATTTATTATGATTAGAATCGAACCTTACAAAGACGAAGAAGTTAACGATATTTTAAAAAAACTTCTAATTAATACGGAATTTTTATCTTTTGTTGAAAAAAATTTGAATAATAGAGAGTCTAAATTTCTATCTCTTCCTGGTTCAAAATTTTTAGCAATGCAATTTTTCAAAGGCAAAATAAAAAATATACATACCGTTGATGGTTTTCAAAATCAAATGAAAAAAGTTCTATCTTCTGTAATAGATAAAACAATCGAAAAATTTACTTATAGTGGTGTTGAGAAACTTGATAAAACAAAACCATATCTATTTATTGGAAACCACAGAGATATAACCCTTGACTCTGCTTTATGTAATAACGCATTAACTGAAAACGGGCATGAGACTACTTTTAATGCAATAGGAGATAATTTAGCTGATGTAGGTTGGATGGGCGATCTATTGAGATTAAATAAATGTTTCATCATTCCAAGAAGTGGTGAATCGAAAAAAGAAATATATTCAAATTTGATGAGATCTTCATTGTTTATTAAAGACACCTTAGAAAGTGGTAACCATGTTTGGATTGCACAAAAACAAGGTCGTAGTAAAGATGGAAAAGATTATACCGATTCTGCAGTCCTAAAAATGTTACATATGTCATTACGCAAAGAAATTTCATTTGAAGAAATTACAGATAAATACAATATAGTTACGTGTTCAATTTCATATGAAATCGATCCATTAGCTAAAGAAAAAATAACCTCTCATTCTGAAGAAGAGAAAAAATATGGTGAAGATGTAAGTCATATTTTTAAGGGAATTATGAGTAAAAAAGGACTAGTTCATCTATCGATTGGTAAGCAAATTAAAGGTAAGTTTAATGTTGAAGAGCTTACTAAAAAAATTGATTCTGAAATAATTAAGAACTATAAGCTTTGGGAAACAAATGAGTATGCATTTAAATTCCTTAAAGATAATTTGCATGACAGTAATCTAAAAAGAGCAAAAAACTATTATGATGAACTTTTAGCTACTGTGACTAAAGACGAACTTAAAGATATAATGGCTCAATACGCTAATCCAGTTTTAGCAAAAGAAGGACGAAATCTATGAGTGATGATCAGTTTTACGATAACGATGAAGAGAAAGAAAACTCTTCAACAGACTCTGTTGTTGCATTAATTATTATTTTAGTAGGTGTTGCAGCTGCTACAATTTATGTAAGTTCATTATGAATTTAAATCTTGAAACCTTATTTAATGTTAAAAACAAAACTGCTGTAGTAACTGGTGGCTCAAGAGGAATAGGGGCCATGATTACTGAGGGTTTTCTCGCAAATGGTTGCAAGGTGTATATAACAGCTAGAAAAAAAGAGGCTCTTGAAGATAAGGCTAAAGAATTAACTAAAAAATACAATATCGATTGTATTCCCTACTGTGTTGATCTTTCTACAGTTGATGGTGTTGATGAATTTGCTAATTTCATTACCGAAAAAGAACCCGATGGAATAAATTTTCTAATAAATAATGCTGGTGCAGCTTGGGGGGCAAAGTTAGAAGAATATCCTGAAGATGGATGGGATAAAGTAAATAATATCAACGTAAAAACCCCTTTTTTCTTAACTCAAAAATTGGTTAAAAATTTAGAAAAGAAAGCTTCTAAAGAGGATCCTACAAGAATTGTAAATATTGCCTCGATTGACGGAATAAGAGTAGGAAATATAGGTGAAACTTATGCTTACTCAGCAGCAAAATCGGGAATAATTCATCTAACAAAGCATCTTGCTAAAATTCTTGTGGAAAGAAATATTGTCGTTAATGCTATTGCTCCAGGTCCTTTTGATAGTCATATGTTGGGGAAAGCAGTAAATTTTGATTACTCATTTATTGCGGATATGAATCCTCGCAAAAGAATTGGTTCGCCCGAAGATATTGCTGGATTATGTATTTATCTTTGCTCAAGAGCAGGCTCTTACACAGTAGGTGAGACCATTACTTGTGATGGTGGTATGGTTAATACTACTTAACTACTTGAAAGATAATTTTCGGCATCAAGAGCTGCCATACAACCGAATCCAGCGCTAGTTATCGCTTGTCTATAGGTATAATCTGCGACATCACCAGCTGCAAATACTCCTGGAACTGAAGTAGATGTTGATCCAATATTAAATCCAGTATTTGTTTTGATATAGCCACCTTCCATATCTAAATGGCCTTCGAATATATCTGTATTTGGTTTATGTCCAATTGCAACAAATACACCCTGAACATTTAGTTCGTTTAAATTTCCATTGTTGTCTTTAACTTTAATGGCATTGACCACTTCATCTCCAATAACTTCATCAAGATTTGAATTTAGTATCAGTTCTATTTTGCCTTCCTCAACCTTTTTAAAAAGGCGATCTTGTAAGATTTTTTCAGCTCTAAACTCATCTCTACGATGAATAACGCTAACTTTTGAACAAATGTTAGATAAATAAAGAGCCTCTTCAACAGCTGTATTACCTCCACCTATAACAGCAACCTCTTGGTCTTTATAGAAAAAACCATCACATGTTGCACAAGCACTGACACCTTTTCCTAAATAAGCTTTCTCTGATGCTAATCCGAGATATTTTGCAGAAGCTCCTGTTGCAATAATTAATGAATCAGAAACATATTCGTCTTTTTCACCAATAAGAGACAAAGGGTTTTTTTTGAAATCTACTGTTTTAATGTAGTCATTGATTATTCTTACATTATATTTTTCTGCATGCTCTTTCATTCTATCCATTAGCTCTGGCCCTTGAAGATTATTGTGATCGCCTGGCCAATTTTCCACCTCAGTAGTAGTGGTTAGCTGTCCACCAACCTCTAAACCAGTAATTAGAACAGGATTTAAGTTAGCCCTTGCAGCATATACAGAAGCAGTATATCCAGCAGGTCCGGAACCGAGAATTATTAATTGTTCTGCCATTTTTGTTTAAAAAAAGAGTACATTAGGTTTTTTTAGTTACAATATCTTAGCATGTCAATAGATAGAATTTATAGGGAGTTTTTTGGATTTTCTTTAATCATTTTCTCTTTATTTCTTTTTGGTAGTCTAATAACCTTTTCCTACCTTGATGCTACTGAAGACTTATTAATTGTAGATAAAGAATTTAAAAATAACTTTGGTTTTCTTGGTGCACTATTTTCTACTAATTTATTTTTCAATTTTGGTTTAGTTTCATTTTATTTAGTATTTATTTTATTTTATTTTGGATTGCTTTTTTTCTTTAATTATTCTCAAATGGATGAATATTTAAGTGTCTTAGACGGTATAAATAAATTTCTCTTAGGTTTATTTTCAGTTCTACTTGCATGTATTTCAACGTCTGCTTTTATTGCTGGTGATTATTACAATCTTAATTATTTAGATATAAATAATGGAGGAAAAGCTGGTGTAAATCTTATCGAATCTATGTCCCTTTTTCTTCCAAAAATATGGCTAGGTACAATTTCATTTATATTCTTTTTATTCATTCAATATTTTGTGTTCTCAGATATTGTTAATGCACTCAGATCATTTTTGTCTCCTAGCAGTAGAGATAAAGAAGAAACTACAGTTCCAGAAATTAAAGAGGAGTATATTGAAAACTCTCCTGAACCAACGCCATTAAAATCAATTAGTGATAAGCCTAAAGAAGTAAAGAAAAAAGTTGTTGAAAAACCTGTTCAAAGAGAAGATTTTATCGATTTGCTAGATCAAAAAGAAGATATGTCGACAGAAGTTACTGGGGAATATCTAAATGATTTATCAGAAAATCTTGCAATTAAACTGAGAGAGTTTGGAATAGAGGGTAATGTTGAAAATAATTTACCCGGACCAGTAATTACTAGGTTTGAAATTAATCTTGCACCAGGAACAAAAGCTAGCCAAGTTTCAAATATTGCAAATGATCTAGCAAGATCTCTTGCAGTTAAAAGTGTAAGAGTTGTTGAGGTTATAGAAGGGAAATCTACTATCGGAATTGAGATACCAAATCCAAAAAGACAGATTGTGTCCTTATATTCAATTATGAAAGAGTTCAAACAGAATGAACTAACTTCTCTAGAATTTTGTGTTGGAAGAGATATTTCTGGGCAAGCGTCAAAAATTAATTTACAGCAACTTCCTCATTTACTTATTGCTGGAACAACAGGCTCTGGAAAATCAGTCGGAGTAAATACAATCTTATTAAATTTATTAAGAAACAATGATCCAGAAAAATTAAAACTTGTGTTAATTGATCCGAAGATGTTAGAGCTATCAGTTTATGACGATATTCCGCATTTAATAACTCCGGTTATTACTGACATGCAGAAAGCTTCTAATGGATTAAATTGGTGCGTTAAAGAAATGGATAAGAGATATAAACTTATGTCTATTTTAGGTGTCAGAAGTTTAGAGGGATACAATGAAAAAGTTTCCAACCTAAGCTCTATTCCAGATGATGTAAGACAACAACTCGAAGAAGAAAATCAAGCTGAAATTAAAGAACTTCCATATATAGTGGTAGTCATAGATGAGCTGGCTGATTTGATGATGGTAACAGGTAAGAAAGTTGAACAATTAATTGCAAGGCTTGCTCAGAAAGCAAGAGCATCAGGCATTCACTTGGCTATAGCTACCCAAAGACCCTCAGTGGATGTAATTACAGGATTAATCAAAGCAAATATTCCATCTAGAATGTCATTTCTAGTTTCTTCAAAAGTTGATTCAAGAACAATTCTTGATCAAGGCGGAGCAGAACAATTGCTTGGAAAAGGAGATATGCTTTTCATTGAACCAGGCACGTCAATTCCAAAGAGAATTCATGGAGCATTTGTTTCCGATGGGGAAGTTCAAAGAGTTGCAAAAAAAATGAGAGAACTCGGACAACCAACCTATATTGAAGAGGTTATAAAATCACCTGAGTTAATAGAGAACCTTGAGGATTCTGATGGAGATGATGAACTTTACAATCAAGCTGTTGAATTTGTTGTTGAATCAAGAAGGGCATCAATATCGTCAGTTCAAAGAAAATTTAGAATTGGCTACAATAGAGCTGCTCGTCTAATAGAGACAATGGAAGAAAATGGAATCGTATCTCCAATGAATTCAAATGGCTCTAGGGAAGTTTTATGATTGATTTAAAGCTACTTAAAAACAATCTTAAAGATATTGAAAAGAAAATTAACTCAAGGGGTGAGAACTTCGATCTCAGCAATATTGTTTTAGATTACGAAAAAAAGAATTCATTACAAATTGAGATTGAAGATCTTAGGAATCAAAAGAAAAAAATTTCAAAAGAAATTGGAGAATTAAAAAAAATTAAATCTAATTCCTCAGAACAAGAGAAAAGGTCAGATGAATTATCTACAGATCTTTTCAAATTAGAAAAATCATTTGAAGAAGTAGATAAAAAAATAGATGAAAATCTTTCATTGATTCCGAACATACCCCATGAGAAATGTCCAAATGGAAATAGTGAAGAAGACAATGTAGAAGTCCATAGAAAAGAGTACAAGAACCCAGAGACTAGTTTAGATCATGTTGAAATAGGCGAAAAAATTGATTCTATAAATTTTGATGATGCAACAAAAGTCGCCGGGCCAAGATTTGTAGTTCTCAAAAATAAACTGGCTCAAATGCATCGAGCATTAATTCAATTTATGTTAGATGAAGCTATAAAAAATAATTACCAAGAACGCTATGTTCCTCATATTGTAAATTCGAATTCATTATTTGGAACAGGGCAACTGCCTAAGTTTGCTAAAGATTCCTTTAAAGTCGAAAATGAAGAAAAATATCTGATTCCTACTGCAGAGGTGCCTTTAACAAATCTTTTTAGAGACAAACAATTAACACTCAATGAATTGCCGGTAATGGTTACTGCACATACTCCATGCTATAGATCAGAGGCAGGAAGTTATGGAAAAGATACTAGAGGCATGATTAGACAACATCAATTTGAAAAAGTTGAATTAGTTCAAATTGTTCATCCAAGTAATTCTAACAATGCATTAAATAGCTTAATCTCTCATGCATCCTCTATTCTCGATATGCTTGAAATTTCCTATAGACATGTTGAATTATGTACCGGTGATTTAGGTTTTTCAGCTTCGAAAACCATCGATATTGAGGTTTGGCTGCCTAGCCAAGAAACATTTAGGGAGATATCCTCTTGTTCTAATTTTACAGACTTTCAAGCTAGAAGAATGAGTATAAAGATTAAAGACGAAAAAGAAAAAATTTTGGCACACACAATTAATGGTTCTGGTTTAGCTGTAGGCAGATGTTTAGTGGCTATTATGGAAAATTATTTTGATGAAAATAAGGGTTTAATTGTTCCAGAAGCACTAAAAAAATACGTAAATTTTGAATTTATTCCACTTAAGTAAAACGTTTTCAATTTTCTTTGTAAATTGTCACATTTATGTAATAAGATAATGATTATATAAACGCTTTTATGCGAGGATTCTAAATGAAAAAATTACTCTTATCGTTTATGGCGATATTCATATCGCTTTCTGTGTATTCTCAAGAAACTACATCTGATGTTAAAGGATTTGTTTCTGATTCAAGTGGAAACTCTGTAGGGGGGGCGTCTGTATCAGTAGTATATGTACCTACGAATGCAGAATCAAAAGCTTCTTCTAACAGTGATGGATACTTTGTAGTATCAAACTTAAAGTCTGGAGGACCATATAGTATTGTGGTTGCTTCTGCACAAGGTACTAAAAGATATAACGATGTCTTTTTAAGTGTTGGTGCAGCTCTAAGTCTCAATGTTGTTCTAGAGGCAACAGATGAGGTGGTGGCAACTGCAAGTTTGATTACTCGAAATGTAGCTCCTGGACCAAGTACGGTTTTTAACCTAGCTGATATTGAAGCAGCTCCAGCTTGGGATAGAGATATTAAAGATGTTATTACCCAAGATCCACGTATTTTTGTTGACGAAAGTCAGTCATATAGAGGTTTTAACTGTAATGGTTCAAACCCAAGATACAACGCACTTTCAGTTGATGGGATTGGATTAAATGACGGATTCGGATTAAACAGCAATGGTTATCCAACTTCTAGAATGCCATTCTCATATGATGCAATTGAACAAGTTTCTGTTGAGTTCGCACCATATGACGTTATGTATGGTGGTTTTGCAGCTTGTGTGGTTAACGCTGTAACTAGGTCTGGTTCTGATACAACTAGTGGTAAATTCTTCTATGAGTTTGTTGATGATAGTCTGCAAGCTGATTCTCTTGAAGGAGATTCCTTAACTATTAATCCATATGAAGAGACTAAATATGGCTTCACTCTTGGTGGTGCAGTTCCAGAAGTTGAAAATCTTTATTACTTTGTTGCTTTTGAGCAGTATGATGACTTCGATCCATATGAAAGAGGTTACGCTGGCTCAGGACAAGCAAATGAGTCTTCATGGTTGTCAGAGGCTGACTTTAATAGAATCAGACAAATTGCGAGGGATGTTTATGGTTTTGATCCTGGTGGTCTTTCAAAAGGATCTCCAAGTGAAGATGTAAAACTACTTGCTAAATTTGACTATTTCATGAGTGATCAGCATAGAGCTGAAGTTGTTTTAAATTACAACGATGGATATGAAATTACTCCAGCTGATTCATGGACTCCTGTATTTGAATCACATTTCTATGAAAGAGGTCACGAATTACAAAATTTCCAAACTAAAGTTTTCTCACAATGGACTGATGACTTTAGCACTGAAATAAGAATAGGGTATAGAGACTTAGCAAATAGACAGCTAGCTACAAGTGAAGACCCTGATTTTGGAGAATTTAGAATCTATAATGTTGGTGGTGTTGGAAGTGTTTATCTAAGTGGTACTGATGACTCAAGACAAGCAAACCAAATGTCATGGGAAAATACAACACTATCATTCAAAGGAGAATACTTGGTAAATAATCATTTATTCAAATTTGGAATGGAGCAAGAAGATCAAGATATATTTAACATATTTGTTCCACATTCAAGAGGTGGTGAATACAGAGCTTACGGTGGTATTGACGCTTTTGAAGCAGGTGATGTCAGAGCTTATTATGGTAACTCACAGAGTTTAGATCCTAATGATTCAGCTGCTGACTGGGGTTATGGTATTACAACATTATTTTTACAAGATGATGTGGAAATTAATGACAGAATGTCAGCATCTATTGGTGTAAGACATGAATCATATCAACAAACTTCAAACTGTGAAAATGCTGCGTACTTTATTGCTGCGTACGGGTATGGAAATTGTAATACTATCGACGGTCTAGAACTTACTATGCCAAGACTCTCAGTTAACTTTGATTTAACCGAAAGAGTTTCTGCATATGTTGGTCACGGAGTGTTTACAGGTGGATATCCAAATGTGTGGTTATCAAATACAGTAAGTAATGATGGTGTTAAAGGATTACAGTTTAATGCTAGAAACACAAATCTTCTAACTGATGCGCTTTGTCCTAATCCTGTAACAGGTAAAACTGGACCAGGATACGGTATTCCATGTGCTCTGCTTGATAGAGTTACAAGTGGCGGTGTTGGTTTTTACAGTGACTACCTAGATCCAAACTTTAAAATTCCAAAGAATATAAAAACATCCTTTGGTTTAAGAGGTTCATTCGATCTTGATATTGTAGATGGTTTGCTTTTAGATGATATTGGATTTTACGTAGATTATATTTCTGGAAAAAGTGTTAATGCTCCTTATGTGCATACTGGTGAATTAATAAATCTTGGTAGCGACTTTGCAGGAGTGCCAATTTATGACAAAAAACCTGGTGCTGGTTATAACAACCTTGAGTATAGTAACCAATCTACAGAGGGTGAATATACATCTTTAGCTGTTGGATTTTCTAAAGAATGGGCAGAACAAGATCTCTTCCTAAGCTTTGGATATGCAGAAGTTGAAGCACTTGTAGGTAATCCAATGAACTCTTCAGTGGGATACAGTAGCTGGACATACTTTAACGATGTAGACAGAGACAACCCTTCATTAGGTGTTTCTCAATTTGAAATACCCGAAAGAATGTCTGCTTACATGAGATGGTCTCCAACTCTTTTTGCTGATCTTGAATCAAGATTTAGTTTAACTTGGAGCCATAATAAAGGCAGACCATATAGTTTTGTCTTCAATGGTTATCCAGATATGAGAGGTGATGCGTTAGACGGTGATGGTGATAATATGCTTCTTTATGTCCCTACAGGACCTAATGATCCAAACGTAGTTTTTGCTGATGGCTTCGATGCAGATGCTTTCTTTGCAACAATGGATTCTTATGGTTTTGAAAGAGGTGCATTTGTTGATAGAAATCAACATTACTCACCTTGGTATGCAAGACTTAATTTTAAATTTGAGCAAATGCTACCGGGTTTAAGAACCAACGATCAATCATCTGTGTTCTTTACAATTAGAAATCTTGGTAACTTCTTAAATGACGAGTGGGGAATTTATAATTTCCAATCTGACCATGACATTGTTGATGGTCAAGCTCTAAATGATGGAGTTGATCAATACTATATCTATAGAAACTTTAGAGGTCTAAGAGATAAAGGTAGATCAGGAAGAGGTTCTAGTTACTTAGTTAAAATCGGTTTCTCATATCGTTTTTAATTAATTACTAAAATTAAAGGGTGGCTTTAGCCACCCTTTTTTTTTGTGTAAATTAAAATGTATAATTTGGCATGGAACAAATTCCAACCATCAATTATCGCGACTTAGAATCCGATAAAGAGCTCTCTAAATTCTTGGAAGATTCGCTTAATGATGTAGGATTTTTTGTCATAAAAGATCATCCAATCAGTCCAGAATCTATAGATAATTTATTCAATTTTACGCATGCATTATTTAATTTGCCTCTAGATGTGAAAATGAAATACCATCTAAAGGGAACAAATGGAGCCAGAGGCTACACCCCCTACGGAATTGAAACAGCCTTAAATAAAAACGTACCCGATCAAAAAGAATTTTGGCATCAAGGTTCATGTTCTAATCGAGATTTACCAGATAATTTAACCATCAATGAGCTTGAGAATTTCAATGACATAAATTCTTTATATAAGGAATTTGAAAAACTTGGAATAAAAATTCTTGAATCCATTTCAAACTTTAATATCAACTTTAATGCTGATTTAAAAGAGATTGCAATTGACGGAAATTCTGTTCTTAGATTACTTCATTATCCGCCTGTTGATGCGCAAAAAAATGATAACAGAGCACACGCGCATAATGATGTAAATTTAATTACATTGCTAGTAGGAGGTAATGAAGGAGGGCTAGAGGCACTTGATAAAAAAGGAAATTGGGTTGAATGTAATTGCGAGAAAAATGAAATTATATGTAATGTTGGAGATATGCTCGAGATAATTTCAAATAAAAAACTTAGAAGTACAGCTCACCGAGTTAAAACAAAGAATAATGAAGATAAATCAAGGTATAGCATTCCTTTTTTTCTCCATCCTCGACCTGAAGTGATTCTTGATCCAAGAACTAATTTAACAGCTAATGATTTCTTAAATAAAAGGTTGAGTGATATTAAACTAGGGTAGACATGGAATATTATTTACAGGTTTTAATCGGAGGTTTAGTGCTAATTGCTGTAACTATTCCTCTCTCAGATAATTACAAACAAATAAAAGTAAAAAATATCTTTTTTGCTATCTTAATGATGTTTGTTTTTGCTTTTATTTTACTAAATGACTTTGTAAATAATTTTTTTGAAGCCTTAAGCAATGGGGTAGCAAAATTATCTTCAGCAACTGCAGAGGGTACAAGTTTTCTTTTTGGTTCATTATTTGAAGCACATCCATATATTTTCGCGCTGAATGTTCTGCCGTTGATTATTGTGATGTCATGCATAAGTGCACTTTTATGGCACTGGAGAGTTTTACCCTTAATTATTAAAGGATTGTCTTATGTTTGTGAAAGATTATTTAATTTAGGTGGACCAGTTTCATTTGGCGCAGCAGCTAATGTATTTGTTGGTCAAGTTGAAGCCCCGCTTTTTGTCAGGCCTTACCTTAAAACTATGAGTAATAAGGAACTACTTATACTCATGACTGCAGGCATGGCAACAGTCTCAGGTTCTGTAATGATTGCTTTAGCAGGTCAATTAGAAAATCAATTTGAGGGTTTAAATGTAGTTCAACATTTCCTCACAGCATCAATTCTATCTGTGCCTGCTGCAATAATGTATGCAGAAATCATGAGTCCTTCAATTGATGTAACTCATAATTTGAAAAGCTCAGAAGAAAAAAATATCTATCAAGGCTCTATGGATGCTATTACTCGAGGGACTAGAGATGGGCTAGGTATTGCAGTAAATGTTGCTGCTATAGTCCTTGCGGTTCTAGCTCTTGTTTCTATCGTTGATGGGTTTTTATCAATTTTCGGAGATATATCTCTACAAAAGATCCTTGGTTATATTTTTGCACCAATATGTTGGCTAATGGGAGTACCATGGAATGAATCTGCTAATGCAGCAGAACTACTTGGAATTAAATTAGCTACCAATGAATTTGTAGCCTATATACAATTTGGCAGTCTTGATCCTGAATATTTCACAGAGCGAACAAAGGTTATTCTTTTATATGCTCTTTGTGGTTTTGCTAATTTCTCAAGTGTAGGTATTTTAATCTCTGGTATCGGAGCAATGGCACCAGAAAGAAGAATTGACCTTATAAAAGTTTCAGGCAAAGCATTAATTGGTGCAACTCTTGCTTCATGTATGAGTGGGCTAGTTGCAGGAATTTTTGTTTAGATAATCTTAGTTAATTCTCTGTAATGTTTACGGCAGTAAACTTTATATTTATCAGCACCTATATCAATTTGATTTCCTTCCAGGACAATTTCTCCATGCTTGTCATATCTAGCAATCATTGTGGCTTTTCTGGAACAAGAGGGGTACTCACATATTGTCTTAAGTTCTATAATGTTATCAGCCAGTGAAAGTAGAGCCAAACTTCCAGGAAAAAGCTCTCCTCTAAAGTCTGTTCTAATGCCATAACACATAATAGGTATATTTTTTTCATCACATACTCTGCAAAGTTGTTTAACTTGTTCAGATGTTAAGAACTGTGCTTCATCTACTAAAATGCAGGACACTCGCTTTTTATTTTTTTTATAAACATAATCTACAAAATCAAATTTCTCATTAAATACATGAGCAGGTTTTTTTAGTCCAATCCTAGAATGAATGAATGAATCATGTATTTTTGCATCAACTTCAGGCGTGAATAGTAAAACGTTAAGATCCCTCTCTTCATAGTTATGGCTAGACTGAAGTAGGGAAGTGGACTTGCCCGCATTCATAGTGGAGTAGAAGTAATGAACCTTAGCCAAAATTTACTCTTTGTCGCGTTTAAAAAGATTTTTTAAACTAAATCCTTTTGGCCTTGCTTCAAGAAAAATATAAAGAGCAAAAAAAACTAAACTCCCAACTAAGACATAGATTGCATCCATAGTTTGCTATTCTAATATTTAATTATTTCTTCTACTAGAACAAAACTTTAAATACTATAACTTATCTGGAGAGATGGCTGAGTGGTTTAAAGCGCTGGTCTCGAAAATCAGTTGGCGTGAAAGCGCCTCCAGGGTTCGAATCCCTGTCTCTCCGCCATTAATTAACTCTGGATGTTAAGTCAGCATTATTATTCTTAGGATTATTTACTAAGACTGAAACTTCATGAAATTTAACATTACTATTTACTTCAGAATCAAAAATATTTTTTCCCATAAAATAATCGCCAATATCATATTTGCCAAGAAGAACAGGCTGTCGGTGATGAATAAATTTTATTTTATCTGAAGATTCTCTAGTCAGAATACAACATCCTCTTTCATTATAAATACCAGCAAAATATGGAGCACTTGAGTAATGAAAGTAGGGTACTTTTTTTTCGTTAACCTTTTTCCACTCATACCAACCAGAAAAAGGGATTATGCATCTTTTTGCTCCTTTAAAAGAAGGTTTATCAAACAATGTTTCTGATCTGCAATTAATTAACTTCATAT
>JBJLJD010000003.1:0-12711 GCA_045563435.1 Gammaproteobacteria bacterium | reverse complement strand
GCTTTAGCAGCAAGAGAGCTTTTCAAAAACGAAACAACAATAATTCCTGATGGTCAGCCTGAAAAATTAGTTACTACTGGTCCTTTTTCATTCTCAAGAAATCCTATTTATCTTGGAATGGCTGGAATATTAATTTCATCAGCTTGTTTTATGCAGTCATTATCAGCATTAGTAATACCAGTAATATTTGTATTAATCATACATAAAACTTGGATTCCTCATGAAGAAGTCAAATTAAAAGAGAAATTTGGTAAACACTGGGAAAAATATGCTGCATCAACTAGCCGCTGGTTAGGTTAAAATTTTATCGAGATATTTTTTCCATTCTGCGTAACTATTCTCTAAATCATCATTTTCACTGTTTATGGGTTTTACTAAATCTCTTTTTTGTTCAAGAATTACATTTTTATCCATAACATCTTTAGAAATACCAGCTAATGCAGCGACGCCAAATGCAGTAGACTCCTTATTATGAGGAACATTTACATTTTTATTGAGAAGAGTAGCTAATTGCTGAACAAATTTCTTATTTTCCACCATTCCTCCATCAACATTTAAGATATTTATCTTAATTCCAGACTTTTCAAAACAATTAAGTATTTCTTTTGATTGAAATGAAATTGATTTAAAAGCTGCATTAATTAAATCTTCCTTGCTGCTGTCTCTAGTTATTCCATAAAAAGAGGCTCTTATTTCTGAATTCCAGTATGGTGCACCAAGTCCAGTAAAAGCTGGTATGAATATAACTCCATTACTATTACCATTTGTTCTTAGAAATTTTTCTGATTCAGGACTTTTGTTAAAAAAACCAAGGTTATCTCTTAAGTATTGAACTACTGTACCTGCAGAGTAAATACTTCCTTCCATTGCATAATATACATCTCCACCAAAACTAAAACCTACTGTAGTAAGCAATTTCTCTTGTGATAGAACGGGTTTATTGCCGATATTAGACATTAAGAAACACCCTGTTCCATAAGTACTTTTTGAGTCTCCTTCTTCAAAACATCCTTGACCAAATAATGCAGCCTGCTGATCTCCAAGTACACCATGAATTTCAGCATTATTAATTTTCTCAATACGGCCAAAAGAAGAATCTGACATGACAACTTCTGGAAGAAGTGATTTATCTATTCCAAAAATACCTAATAACTCTTCATCCCAAGAAAGGGTATTTATATTAAGTAGCATTGTTCTTGACGCATTAGTAATATCTGTTTTAAAAATTTTCCCCTCAGATAGTTTGTACATCAAATATGTATCGATAGTCCCAAAACATAGCTCACCATTAGCAGCCTTTTCTTTTGCTCCATTAACGTTTTCAAGAATCCATTTAACCTTTGTTGCTGAAAAATACGGATCCAAGATAAGTCCAGTTTTGTCTTGTATGTTTTTTTCAAGATCATCTGATCTGATGCTTTCGCAATATTGTGATGATCTCCTGTCCTGCCATACAATCGCGTTATAAATCGGATTACCAGATTGTTTTTCCCATACAATAGTAGTCTCTCTTTGATTTGTAATTGATATCAATTCAATATCATCTTTATCAATATCATTTAAGGACTTTATAACCGAATCCATTAATACTTGTGGATCTATCTCTACCCAACCATCTTCAGGGTAAATTAATGGATATTCATATTGACTAGATTCAATTGTGCCCCCATTAATATCATAAGTAATTGATCTTGAACTAGTTGTTCCCTGGTCGATTGTAAGTATTTTATAATTCATATATGAGTAAAAATAACATTCTAACTTTAATCATTACACTAATCATTACTTCAAGTTGCGCTACTACAGAATTAAATAAAGAGAAATCAGAGAG
This sequence comes from Gammaproteobacteria bacterium, assembly GCA_045563435.1. Classification (GTDB taxonomy): domain Bacteria; phylum Pseudomonadota; class Gammaproteobacteria; order Magnimaribacterales; family TMED112; genus TMED112. Next base: position 10,880 of record JBJLJD010000003.1, on the reverse strand, counting down.
AGAAGTGCAGAGAGATAAAAAATTAAATGAGCTTGAACAGATGTGCGATTATGTAACTATCGATATTTATCAAGGTGAAGAGCTATTCATCTGTCATAGATCTGCTTCAAGAATGCCAAAGAAAAATCCAGTTCCTGATCCAAATGTCGAAATTATCAATGAAAAGGAAATTATCGAGAAGCCTGGAGATTTTTAATGTACAAAATTTATTCGACCAAATCTTGTGGATACTGTGTAAGAGCAAAATCTTTACTTGCAGCAAATAACCTTCCATTTGAAGAAGTATATATTGATGAATCAGCTGAGAATTTTGATGAAATGAAAAATGTTGCGCCAAACATGAAGACTGTTCCTGTAATTACCCTGAATGGATTGCTTGTGGGAGGTTTTTACGAGCTTAAAGAAAAAGTAGATGCCTAATTTAGTCGTTTACGACACTGAAACAACTACTAATATGAGTGGTCCTGAAAAAGACTTTAATCAGGTCATTCAAATTGCTTCAATACTTTACGATCAAGATTTAAATAAAAAAGATTCATTTAACTTTTCATGCTCTCCATTACCATGGTCATTATTTTCACCTGGTGCATTACTTACAAATAAAAAAATTGATGCATTCGATAATGAAATTACCCATTATCAATTAATAAAATCTACATGGGAAAAATGGAAATCATGGACAGACTTTTCAGATAGTATATTCATCTCATACAACGGCGATATGTTTGACGAGGAAGTAATGCGTCGACAATTTTTTTGGAATTTAATTGATCCGTATTTTACAAGCAGAGAGCCAAGATCACGCCTTGATGTACTGCCAAAACTTTTTCCCCTAGCAATATTTTATAAGAATGATTTCGACTTACCTTATATAGATAAAAAGGTCAGTTTTAAGCTTGAGAATATTGCAAAAAGTTATGGTATCGACACTACGGATGCGCACGATGCTTATGCAGATTGCATATTCTTATATGAATTGATTAAACAAATAAAAAAAAATGTACCAAATTATTTTGAAGAAATAATCTTAACAACAAACAAAATAAAGAAAATTGATCATCTAACGAGTAATGAAATTCATTTTGACTGTACAAGATATGGTAATAATAATCCTGTTTATGTTTTCAGTTCTGCAAATATATCTAATCAATTGCTAGTAAGCTTCAATTTAAATTTTGATCCTATTGATTATGTTGACTTATCTTATTCAGAGCTTGAGCACTTAATTAATTCAAAAAAAACATCGCCATTTAAAAAAATAAATGTTTCAAGATCTAACTCTTTAATATCATTAGAAACTTTGATTAAAGACAATGTAAAAATAGAAAATCTTGATTTGTATAGAAAAAACAGAGACATAATTAAAGAAAATAAAAATTTCTTAGATAAGGTTCTAGATATTTTCAATAATAAAACATATGAAAGTAAACCTACGGATGTTCCTGAACAAAGTCTTTATAGTGGGGGCTTTTTAACAAAAAAAGATATTGATATTTTTAACAAATTTCATGATGAATCTAATTTAGATGAAAAAATTAAGATTATTAACTCACTTGATGACGATAGATATATACAATTTGCAAAACGTATATGTGCACAACAATTTCCAGATACTGCACCCCAGGATTATTTAATTCATTGTAGAAATTTAGTTATAGAACGATTTAACGAAAAGGGTCCTTGGCCAGATGCAGATAAATATTTGGGTGATGCTAATAAATTATTGGAAGATATATCAAGCGATGAAGATAAAAAGCTTGTTAATGCATCAATTGATCAAATAAACAAAAACCGTATTAATTAACTTTTTTCTTATATACTTATTTTCATTAAATTTCACAGTTTGAAAATGGCCAGATTTATTGTTCTTATACTATTTTCATTAAATTTGTATTCACAAATAAAACTTGATGGAAAAGTTGATGCAGCAGAGTGGCAAAATTCTGAAAAATACACCTTAGATTACGAAATAGAACCTAGTTATAACGGTCCAGCAGAACACAAGACAGAAGCTTTTGTAAAGCATGACGATTCTTACTTATATGTTGCATTTAAGGCTTACGGAAATAAGGATTACATTAGGGCCCAGGTGAGATCAAGAGATAGCGTTAGATGGTCAAATGATATAACAATTGTAGGCATAGATACTTATGGAGACGGCAGATATTACATTGGGTTTGGAGTAAACCCTTTAGGAAGTATCCATGATTTTAAGAGAATAGGAAATGGTGAACCTGATAGTTCATATAATATTGAATTTGAAGGTGAAGGTAGACTGACAGACTTTGGTTACGAAGTTGAAATGAAAATACCTTTTTCATCACTCATATTTCCAGAAGTAGAGAAGCAGGAATGGAAATTAATGTTTTTTAGAAAACTATATAATCGTGCTCAAGAATCTAGATATTTGTCACATCCTGTAATTGCAGGCGCTGGTTGCTCAATTTGCCAGTCTAATATTACTTATAATTTATTTAATATAGAGAAAAAACAAAAAAGACGCTTAATACCATCTTTCACTGCAAATTCTTTATCAAATCGAGATAGTGAGGGAAATTTAAAGTCTGAATCTATCAATTCTGAAGTTTCTCTTGGCGGTGATTTTGAGATCTTTGGAAGCAATTTTGAATTCACATTGAATCCAGATTTTTCACAAATTGAAGCAGATGAGACAAAAATAGATATTAATCAAACTACAGCTTTACAGTTTGAAGAAAGAAGAATTTTCTTTAATGAAGGTAAAGATTATTTAAGTTCACGACTTGACGCAGTATATACAAGAGCTATTAATGATCCAGAGTATGCAATTAAATTTTTTAATAGGGGAGAGAAGCATAGCTATTTTTTTCTTGATGCTAAAGATAGAAATACTCCGCTAATAGTACCAGGTGAACAAAGATCCTATAGTGCGTTACTGGGAGAAAGTAATTCAAATATTTTTAGTTACAACTACAACCTTGGAAAAGGCCAAAATTTAGGCTTTCTTGCAACAAACAGAACTTATGAAGAGGGTGGTTTTGGGCGTCTATATTCAGCTAAAGGAAAGTTTTTATTATCAGATAAATATTCTACCTATTTTGAAATAGCTCAAAGCTCAACTGAGGAACCTATAAGTGATTTAATTACTACAACAAATGAATCAGATAAATATAACTATCTGTTAGACGGAGAAAATTTTGATGGAACAGCTGCTCAGTTTAATTTAAATAGAAATACTGAGAAATGGGAAACTAAATATAGATTTGAAACAAAGTCACCTGAATTTAGAACGGATTTAGGTTTTACAACAGAAAATAATTGGCTAGCACACGAATTAAGTCAAAGTTATCAATATCGATCAAATAATTTTATTCGTAAGGCTAATATGGGTGGCTCAATAAGCCTTTTAACAAACTATGATAACAACATCTTAGATCAAGAAGCAGAGCTTTTTTTTAATGCAGATTTTTCAAATCAAATTAATCTTGATCTGGGTTTAGAGAGATCGAATAAGGCAACATTTGAAGGGTTTGCTTTTCATAATATTGATAGCTTTAGAACAGGGGTTAGGTACAATCCAAGTGGTAAATTCTTTATTAGATTTAATTATGACTATGGCGATGCTATTGCAAGAAATATATCAACACCAGAATTAGGTAAAAGAACAAACTATACAATTGGTGGATTCTATCAAGTTAATGACAGAATACGTGTTAGATACAATTACAGATATAACAAGCTTGAAAATACATTAACAAATGAAAATTATTTTGCCGGATATTTAACAACAATAAGAGGTCTTTATCAGTTTGATAAAAACTCATTTATCAGAGTGGTCCAAGAATATAATGATTTCAATGATAATGGTTACACACAACTTTTATTTCAATGGCAGCCAAATTCTGCAACAATTTTCTACTTCGGTGGAACATTTAATCAAGAGGATATTGAAGGCACATGGGAGGTTGAAAGCTCTCAGATATATATGAAATTTCAGTTTTTATTTAATTTTGATTAAAATTACAACTTAATGATCGAAGCAAAAAATCTAACAAAAATCTTTAAAGTGCCTACAGAAGAAAAGTCTATCTTTGGAGCAAAAAAAATTGATAGTGCAGCAGTAGATGATCTAAGTTTTTCATTGCAAAAGGGAGAAGTATTAAGTTTATTAGGTCCTAATGGATGTGGTAAAACTACTACTCTAAGAATGCTAGCTTGTATGTTGGAGCCCTCAAAAGGAACAGCTTTTATAGATGAAATTGATGTTAGAGAAGATAAGCAAAAAATTAAATCAAAAATTGGTTTTATGACAAACAATACATCTTTATATGATCGTTTAAATGTTGTTGAAACGATAAAATTTTTTGCTGAGTTAAATCAAATTCCAGAGAATATATACAAACCTAGAGCCGAAGACTTATTCGATCAACTAGATATGAAAAAATATCTTTTAAAGCGAGTTTCTGATTTAAGTACAGGCATGAAACAAAAAACCTCAATTGTAAGGACACTAATTCATGATCCAGATTTAATTGTTCTAGATGAACCAACAACTGGAGTAGATGTTACAGGTCAATCAATAATTTTAGATCTTATAAAAAATATAAAAGCCAAAGGAAAAACACTTATATTCTCAACACATCAATTGGGGGAGGTAAAAGACATTGCAGACAAAATTGTTGTGATCAAATCAGGAAAAAAAGTATTTGATGGTGATAACGATTCCTTTCAAAAAATTAATCCTAATAAAAACTTTAATGAAATATTTTCGGAGTTAGTCGATGAGTAAATGGCGAGTATTATTAAATAAAGAGATTCTGCATTTATTTCGTGATACAAAAACAATATTACAAACTGTTATTATTCCAACCTTTATCACGCCTTTGCTTATCGGAGCGATATTTTGGTATATCTCATCAATTGCCCAAGAAGAGAGTATAAAAACTTATAAAGTCTCAGTTTTTGGTGATTCTGAGCTAATTAATACCTTAGAAGAATCTGAACGTTTAAATATTTTTACAAAAAGTAGTGTTACAGACGTCATTAATGATGTTGAAACTGAAATAACTGATGTAGGACTTTCTATTAGTAGTAATTTTGATGGCAATCTGAATAATAAATTAAGTGGCGAAATCACAATATATTCTAAAAACTTAGATACTTTTTCCCAAGCAAAAAATGTAATCGAATCCTCTATAAGGACTTATGAGAATCAAATAAGAGAAGATAGACTAACAGAGCTAAATTTAGATGAAGATTTCATTGACCCTATAAAAGTAATTGAGGAAGACCTTACTACTGAAGAAGAGTTTGCCGGTACTTTTGTTGGCGCCTTCGTTGCATTTATGTTCATTGCATATATTTTGACAGGTTCAATGTATCCAGCAATTGATCTAGGTGCTGGTGAGAAAGAGCGCGGTACTATGGAAACACTCGTATCAACAAACATATCAACTGTAGAAATTATTATTGGAAAAATGTTTTCGATTACTCTTTCAGCTGTAATTACTGCAATATTTTCAACGCTTGGATTTATCATTCCACTCATACTAATTTATTTATTTTATGCCGACTCAATTCCTCAATACGCTTTTGATGTTATAGCGGCTATTGTGAATCCTGTCGCTATATTGGGAATTTTTGTTCTTATTATTCCTTTAAGTATTTTTATGGGCTCTTTACTGCTAGCAATTTCAATTTATGCAAAAAATACTAAAGAAGCATCTTTATTGATGGGAAATATTGTTCTTGTTTTCTTTGCACCTGCTTATGTACCATTAATCAATCCTGGTATGGATTTAGATTTAGTAGGCTCACTCATACCATGTTTTAATTTAGCACTACATACAAATGCCTTAATTTCAGGAAGCGTTGATTGGTTTTTATATGCATGTTCCTTGGGTTCAACTGTTATTTATTGTTTGATTGCTGTTTATATAACTTACATTATGTTTGATGATGAAAAGGTTATATTTAGATCTTAATGATAGTAATTAACACACCAGTCTCACCTTATCTACAAAATGCTCCAATTGTGTACTGTGATAAAACTAAAAAATCTATTTTTGTAGATCCTGGAGATGAGGCTGAAAAATTAATTAGTGTTAGTGAAGAACATAATCTCAAACCAGAATTTATTTTAATAACACATGGCCACATTGATCATGCAGGTGCGGCTGTTGAATTAGCTCGGAATTATAATCTTGAAATTATTGGCCCACATAAGGATGATAAATTCTTACTTGATACATTAGAGGTTCAGGGCCAGATGTACGGTGTAAAAGCTAAAAATTTTATTCCTGACCGTTGGTTAACACATAATGACTCCATAGAGTTTGCAGACTTTAAATTACAAATATTACATTGTCCTGGTCATTCTCCAGGGCATATAGTTGCTATTAATCATGAATCTAAACAAATTATTGGTGGTGATATTCTATTTAATGGTTCAATTGGAAGATCAGATCTGCCTATGGGTAATCATCAAGATTTAATCAAATCAATAAAAGAACATTTTTTAACTTTAGATGATGAATATGATGTTTATTGTGGACATGGACCTAATACAACAATAGGTCATGAGCGTTTAACTAATCCCTTTCTTACAAATGCTTAATATTGAATCAGTAAATTTAATGCAATTAACAATTGATTTAGCAAAAAAGAATTTAGCTAAAAATAAAATTCCAGTTGCAGCAATCATTGTAGAAGGGCAAACAAACGAAATTATAGCTAAAGCAACCAATGATAATAGTCCTATTGGTCATGCAGAGTTAAAAGCAATAAAAAAAGCACTAAAAAAGTTAAATACTAATAGGCTAGATGGCTGTGAGATGTATGTTAACTTAGAACCATGTCCAATGTGTGCAGTCGCAATTTCAAAAGTCCACTTAAGTAAAATTTATTTTGGGGCAGAAGATGAGAAGGGCGGAGGTGTTATAAATGGACCAAAGATATTTAGTTTACCTAATTATAGAAGTCCCGAAATAATTTCTCATTGCTTAGCGGAACAATCGTCAGAACTATTAAAAAAATTCTTTTTAAATAAAAGAAAAACCAAAGAAGCTATATAATTGATTAATGTCTGACTTAGACCTAATACTCAAATCAGGAACAGTATTTTTAAGAAACGAAAGAATTGAAATTGATGTAGGTGTAAAAAATGGAAAAATTGTTTCATTTGGCAGTTTAGATAATGCCGAAGAAGTTATTGACTGTAAAAATCTTTTTGTCTTTCCTGGTCTTATTGATACTCAGTGTCATTTTAGAGAGCCCGGTGGTGAGCACAAAGAAACACTTGAAACAGGGACTAAATCCGCAGCTCTAGGTGGAATAGTAGGTATTTTTGAAATGCCAAATACTAATCCTCTTACTGTTACACCTGAGGCAATGGAATTTAAACTTAAAAGAGCCTCTAAAACAGCATATGTTGATTATGCCTTTTATTTTGGAGGCACTGCTGAGAACTCATCGAATTTATCTGAGTGGGAAAATTTAAAAGGAGTTTGCGGTATAAAAATCTTCATGGGATCAAGTACAGGAAGTTTGCTATCAGCTACCGATGAAGAAATTGACAAAATTTTTGCTAACGGAAAAAGGGTTATTGCTGTTCATGCAGAAGATGAAGCTATGATGAATGAAAATAAAATGACTATTTTAAAAGATAGCAATGATGTAAAAATGCATAATATATGGCGTAGTGAAGAAAGCTGCTTTAATGCCACAAAAAGAGTTGTATCAATAGCAAAAAAATATAATAGACCTGTCCATGTTCTTCATATTACAACCGCTCAAGAAATGGATTATCTCGGACAGAACAAAGATGTTGCTAGTGTTGAAGTATTGCCAAATCACTTATCTATGCATGCCCCTGATTGTTATGAAGAAAAAGGAACATTAGCTCAACAAAATCCACCAATTAGAGAAAAACATCACCAAGATGCTCTCTGGAAAGCTGTAAATGATGGAACTGTTGATATATTGGGATCAGATCATGCACCACATACTCTTGATGAAAAAAGTGGTACTTACCCAGATACTCCAAGTGGTACACCAGGTGTTCAGACTATGTTGCCCGTTATGCTTAATCATGTCTCTGAAGGTAAATTGTCATATGAAAAACTTATCGATTTATTGGCTTATGGACCAATTAGAGTTCATAAAATTAAGAATAAATGTGAGATAAAAGAAGGTAATGATGCCGATTTTACCATCGTTGATCCAAATATGACTCATATCATTAAAAATGAAGAACAAGCTTCAAAATCAGGTTGGACTCCATACGATAACAAAAAGGTTAAGGGCTTCCCAATGATGACTATTATTAGAGGAAATAAGGTAATGCAGGATGGTGAACTTTTGTTGCATCATTCTGGAAAAGAAATTGAATTTGAAATAATATAATCAATGTATCAAGAGAAGGATTAAATTCCTCTCCAACCTGCCAACTCCGGTAAGGTGGAAAAAAGATACGGTTAACCAACAATTAAAGGAGTTAAAGTGAAAAAAATAAATAAAAAAAAGCTAGCTGATGTTAAAGCACGTCATCAAACTAAAATTAGTAAAGGGAAGAACATTACTAATGATGATATAAAAGACTTGTTAGATGCTATGGGCGTTGAAGAAGTTCCAGAAGATCATCCTGTATATAAAGAAGGTCCTTTTTTAATATTTTTAAATAAAAAAAAATAAGTTATTTATTATTATTTCAAGGGACTGGATCGTGTCCTGAATCTCCCCAAGGGTGACACTTAGAGATTCTTTTGATTGCTAGCCAAAATCCTTTGAAAGGGCCATGCTTATTAATTGCTTCGATTGCATAGTTAGAGCAGGTCGGAGTAAATCTACAACTTGGTCCAATTAATGGTGATAAAAGTATTTGATAAAGTTTAATGGGAACAATCAAGAAATAATTAAGAATTTTTAGCATTCCAACTATGGTATTTGAATTTCTTCTACTAGAGACTTAACAAAAGCATCTAATTTTTTAACTTCTGTTTTTTCACTTCCTAATCTACGAACAGAGACAGTTTCGTCATCAACCTCCTTTTTACCGAGAGCAAGAATTATTGAAGATTTAGATTTGCTGTGTTCACGCACTTTATAACTAATTTGTTCATTTCTTTTATCAGATATTACTCTAACACCAAGATCTAATAATTTTTTTTCTATATCATCTGCGTAGGCTTTAGCTTCGTCTGTTATTGTTGCTAGAACAACTTGAGTAGGTGAAAGCCATAAAGGAAGATTACCACCATAGTTTTCAAGCAATATGCCAATAAAACGCTCAAAAGACCCTAGAGCAGCTCTATGTAATAAGACAGGTGTATGTTTTGCACCATCCTCGCCAACATATGTTGAGTCAAATCTACCAGGAAGATTAAAATCAGCTTGCCAAGTTCCACATTGCCATTTTCTGCCGATCGCATCTGTTAAGACAAAATCAAGTTTAGGGCCATAGAAAGCTCCATCACCTTCATCAATTTCATAATCGATATCTAATTTTTCTATTGCATCTTGAAGAGCCTTTTCTGCTTTATCCCAGCTGGCATCACTGCCAACTCTTTTCTCAGGTCTTGTAGATAACTTTATTTTGAATTCATTAAAACCTAAGTCACTGTACATTTTTGATAGTAAAGCAATGAAGTTTGCTGTTTCACTTTCAATTTGATCTTCTGTGCAGAATATATGTGCATCATCTTGAGCAAAACCTCTTACACGCATCAAACCATGCATAGTCCCCGATGGTTCATATCTATGACATTTACCGAATTCACAAAGCCTAAAAGGAAGATCACGATAAGAGCGAATATCTTGATTATATATCTGAACATGATTAGGGCAGTTCATAGGTTTTAAAGCATTAGTACGTTTTTCATTAGCATGCTCTTCATCAATTTCAGTTATGAACATATTTTCTCTATATTGATCCCAGTGACCAGATTTTTCCCATAATTTTCTGTCAACTACCTCAGGAGTATTCACTTCACTATATCCAGCGTTTTTTTGCATTTTTCTAACGTAATATTGCAATTGTGTATAGATACTCCATCCTTTTGGATGCCAAAAAACCATACCTGGAGCTTCTTCTTGAAAGTGAAATAAATTCATTTCTTTGCCGAGCTTTCTATGGTCAACTTCTTCAGCTTTTTGCATTTTTTCAATGTAGAAATCAAGTTCCTTTTTTGTTCTCCAGGCAGTTCCATATATTCGTGTGAGCATCTCATTTTCAGAATTACCTTTCCAATAAGCTCCTGAAATTTTTGTAAGTTTAAATTCTCCAATATATTCCAAGGATGGAAGATGCGGGCCACGACATAAATCAATAAAACCAGTCTCTTTTTGTTCGTAAATTTGAAAGTTTTTTTTCTGTTCAGCTTCCTCAATAATTGATGCTTTAAAACCTTCGTCTAAATCTTTGAATTTAGATATAGCATCTTTTTTATCATGTAAAGTTTTATTAATTTCGCTCTTATTTGAGATTATTTTTCTCATTTCCTCTTCTATTTTTGGTAGCTCTTCAGATGATATTTGTTTTTCAAAAAGGAAATCATAATAAAAACCATCTTCAATAGTAGGTCCAATTGCCAATTTTGATGTTGGATAAATATTTTTTACAGCTTGTGCTAGAACCTGTGCAGTAAGTGTGTGCCTCATGATCTCTAAACCTTCATCACTTTTGATTGTAATAATCGATACATTATCGCCATCAGTTAAAGTATCAGATAAATCTCTCTGTTTACCATTAACTGACATTGCTATAGCATCTTTGGCTAATCCTGGGCCAATTAAAGCAGCTAAATCATTTCCATTACTATCCTTTGGAAGATCTTTTCCACTTCCATCTGGTAAATTAACTACAATATTTCCCATTCTGTCTTTCCATTAACATCGTTTATTTT
>JBJLJD010000002.1:0-93814 GCA_045563435.1 Gammaproteobacteria bacterium | reverse complement strand
CTGCTATTACCAAAGCTTGTGTGAGAGTTAGAGCCCTACTTCCAACAGAAGTACCCATAGCATTCGCCACATCATTTGCCCCAATACCATAGGCCATAAAGAAACCAAAAATTAATGCTGATGCAATAATTAGATAAAAATTCTCAATTATGAATTCCACAATGCTTTTTAAGAGTTATACGTTAGATTTAATAGTATCTTAAAGTTTTATTCATGCAAGAAACTTTTTAACACATCAGATCGAGACGGATGGCGTAGTTTTCTCAGTGCTTTAGCTTCAATTTGCCGTATTCTTTCCCTGGTCACATCGAATTGTTTTCCTACTTCTTCAAGAGTGTGGTCGTTATTCATGCCAATGCCAAATCTCATTCTTAGGACCTTCGCTTCTCTTGCTGTTAATGATCCCAGTATTTCATCGGTTGCATCTTTTAGACCCCTAATAGATGCGTCATCTATAGGTGAATTGATTGAGCTATCTTCAAGAAAATCACCAAGATTTGAATCTTCATCATCACCAATCGGTGTTTCCATTGAAATAGGTTCTTTTGCAATTTTCATTACTTTTCTCATTTTATCTTCTGGGATATCTAACCTTTTTGACATTTCTTCAGGAGTAGGCTCTCTTCCAATTTCTTGCATCATTTGCCTGGAGAGTCTATTTAGTTTGTTGATTGTTTCAATCATATGAACAGGAATTCTAATTGTTCTTGCTTGGTCAGCAATTGATCTAGTTATCGCTTGCCTTATCCACCAAGTGGCATAAGTTGAAAATTTGTACCCTCTTCTATACTCAAACTTATCAACAGCTTTCATAAGTCCTATGTTTCCCTCCTGAATAAGGTCTAAAAACTGCAACCCTCTATTTGTATATTTTTTTGCTATCGAAATAACTAATCTTAAATTTGCTTCTATCATTTCTTTCTTTGCTCTTAATAAGCCTCTATAAGCTTTATTAATTCTTTTATTGAGCGACAAAATTTGAGTAACAGGCATTAAGTTATTTTCATCAATTTTGATAAGATCTTTCTGAATCCTAATAAATGTAGGTTTTATACTTTCAATCTTTTTCTTTGATTTTTTATCTTTTGATAGTTTAGTTAGAAGCCTTATATTAATGAGATTTTCTTCAATTAAAGTTCTTGCTTCTTTATTTGGAAGGCCCACATTTTTAACAAGCATTTTTTTTAGTTCTTTTTCAAAAGCTCCCACTTGCGCTTTCCTCTCGGCAGGAATTAAAACCAAAGTATCAAAAACTTTAGAATTAAACTTAATCTTTTGGAATTCTTCTTTAAGTTTATCTAGGGCTTTTTGAGCTTTTGGATCAAGTTTTGTATTGTTTAAAGATTTAACATAAATGTTGTAGTTTCTTTTTATTTTTTTAATTACTACTGTGCACTCTTCAAATGATATTGCTGACGATTCTTCATTCTCATCGTCTTCAATCTCTTCATTTTGCTGGTTTTGTTCATTAAATTCATCTTCAATTATTTCATTTTCCGCTTCATCTAGCATAAAACCAGAAATTAAATCTTGAGTTTTCTTTTCCTCATTTTTAATCCTTTCATAAAAATCTAGTATATATTCAATACATAAAGGATACTCAGCACATAATGAAAGAACCTCTTTCATAGCTTTTTCTATTCTCTTTGCGATATCGATTTCACCTGTTTTAGTCAAGAGATCTACACTTCCCATTTCTCTCATATACATTCTTACAGGATCAGTAGTTCTTCCTGATTCAATTTCGGTTTGAGAAAGAGCTGCAACTGCGTCTTCTGCAGCTAGGTCGTCGGTATCCTCATCTTCACCAAGCATTAACTCATCTTCATCAGGAGTCTCCTCGAAAACTTTAATTCCCATATCTTTTAGTGCTTGAAGAATTTCTGGGAAATTTTCTTCATCTGTTGAACCCTCAGGTAAAGTATCGTTTATATCTGCATGAGTTAAAAAACCTTGATCACGGCCTAACTGAATTAATTGAGCTATATCATTTGCCGCATTTTTTTCTTCTGGATTAACTTTTTCAGACATTATTTTTATATACCTCTAAATAAACTATTTTCAAGCGTAGTCATTTAAGAGTTTAATCAGCTCCTCTTCCTGAGTTGGAATATTATCACTCAAATTTAATGTTTTTTGCAGATTTTCTTTCCTTTCAAAGCTTAATTTTCTATCTTTTGCCAGTTTTTTCATTTCATTAAGGAAATTTTCATCATATTTAAGTTGAATTTCATCAGAGACTCTTTGAAATTCTTGCAAAGCATCATCTTCACTTAATTTAAGATTTAACATTTCTGCTTCAGTGTAAAGTGCCGACTCAGTATGCTGAGTGTTATCATTTGCAATTGAATAAATAACTTTTTTAACAGAAGCTAAAACCTCTTCTTCAGAATGCATTACAAAATTAAGTGCCCCTTTCTCTGTAATTGAATCTTTAAAATTTGAGTAGATATAAATAAACAATAGAAATGATTTATCAGTTTTAGCCTTAGAGGGCTGCTCTACTAGTTGAGTATTTACTTTGGGGGTGCTTTTCTTTGTAGCAACTAGAGCTTCTTTACTTACTCCCAATTCTTTAGAAATTTTATTTATCAGAGTCTCTTTCAATATATCTGCTTCTATATTCTTTGTTAGATTTTGCAATTCATATGAAATTAGCCTTATATCTTCTGGCGATTCTAAATTTTTTCCTCTTTTTAAATATTGAAATACAAAATTTTCCAACACAAAGGCATTTTCGGCTTTTTTCAAAAATTCTTCTTTACCATTTTTTAATACAAAAGAGTCTGGATCCTCGCCAGCTGGCAAAAAAAGAAATCTAATCGTTCTGTCAGCATAAATTTTATTAATGCATTGATTTAGTGATCTCCACGCTGCTTTGAGACCAGCCTCATCCGAGTCAAAACAAAAAACTATCTTGTTCTTAAACTTAAAAAGATTTTCAAGATGATATAAAGAAAAAGCAGTACCTAAAGAAGCAACAGCATTATTTATTCCATTTTGATTCAGCATAATTACATCCATGTACCCCTCTGTCACGAGGAAATAATCTAATTCTTTATCTTGCCTAGCTTTGTTGAAACCATAGAGTTCTCTTTTCTTTTGAAAGAAATTACTTTCTTTAGAATTAAGGTACTTTGGCATTTGTTCGTCTATTGACCTGCCACCAAATCCAATTACATTTTCTTTAGTATTAAAAATTGGAAAGGTTATTCGATTTCTAAAAAATGGATACAATCCATTTTCTCCTTTGCCAAAAGAACCACTTTTTATCAACAATTCATCATCAAACTTTTCTCTAAGCTTTTCTATCAGTTGCGTTTGTACTTTTGGAGCAAAACCAACTAAAAATTCTTTTGCAGTCTCGCCAGTTAGACCTCGATTTTTTAGGTATTTTACTGATGCAGGTTCATTCCTCAGATAAGTAAAATATTCATTTGCAACTAATTTATTTATTTCAAAAAATTTACTATTATCAGGACCTTGCTTAATTGCTGTTCTAGGAATTTCAACGTGATTTATTTCTGCTAGCTTTTCAACTGCTTCAATAAAATCCAATGATAGGTATTTCATTAGGAAACTTATTACGTTCCCTCCTTCATTACACTTAAAGCAATGATATATCCCTTTTTGTGGGCTAACAGAAAATGTGGTTATATTGTCGCCATCATGAAAAGGACATTTGCTTCTGTATTGTCCAGATGATTGGCGTAAGTCAACATAAGTTCCAATTATTCCAACTATATCGGACATCTCAATTAGTTTATCTATAAATTCTCTTGGGATAGATTTACTCATTTTTAGTGTTTACCCAACTTTCGAATATTTTTTGTGCTGATAATGAATCATATTCTTTATTCTTATATTCTGATGGAATTATTTGGCTTGTAAAATCTTCATTACTTTCAATCACTTCCAATTCAAATTCATTTCTTAAATTTTCCTTAAAAATATTAAGTTGTCTGAAAAAGTCTTCAGATGGTTTTGAAGGACACCCAATTAAAAACGCATCTGGTTCCCATTCATCAACATATGATTTAATTTTTTTCATCGACTTGTCATTATTTTTAATTACTGGCAGAGGTGTTGAGCTTCCTGCTATTGTTTCTCCAAAACAAATTCCTATTTTCTTTACACCAAAATCAAAACAAAGAAGCATATTATGATTCTTATTCATTTCCAATGTTGTCCCAGAAAATTTTGCTAGGATTTAAATCAGAATTTTTATGAATTTCTTGTAAGCATGTTGGAGAAGTAATATTAATTTCAGAGAGCTTTTCTCCAAGAAAATCTGCACCAGCAAAATAAATATTTCTCTCTTTTAAAAAAGGAATAATTCGTTTCGCAATTTTTTTATCGAACTCTGTTGTATCATCAACTTTATATTTAGCTCCAACTGCTAAGTTACCTCTAAAGTCATCTGCTGATGGGACTCTCACAACTTTCTTATTTAGCATTTCATAATTAATAAAAACAATTCTTGTATCTCCTTCTTTAGCTTCATCAACATACTCTTGAAGCATTACATGTTTCCTTCCGTTTTGAGTAATAGTCTCCCAAATTACATTTATATTTTTGTCAGACTCACTCAAACTGAAGATAGATTTACCACCCATTCCATCAAGTGGTTTTATAACAATTTTTTTACATCCTTCTGCAAACATATTTCTTATTTCATCAAGAGAATTTGTAACTTTTGTGACTGGTATAAGTTCTGGAAAGTTGAGGATGACCAGCTTTTCATTTTCTTCTCTTAAAGCTTGAGTTGGATTAATACATTTAATATCTGCAAGATCTAACAGCTGAGTTAGATAGAGATATTCTTTATTAAAAGGAGGCGTTACTCTATTAATTACATAATCAAATTCATCAAGATGCTGTAAGTCAGCATTTTTTTTTGAAAAAGAAAGCAAACTTGGATCAGGGAAATTTACTTTTTCGCATTTTGCAAAAAGATTATTAGATTTATATGTAACCTCATTAACGCCAAAGGAAAAAACGTCATAGCCTCGTTTAAAAGCCTCATTCATTAGAAAAACTGATGTATCTTTCTCAAGATTCATTGAGTCAAAATCGTTAATTATAAAGCCTACTTTCATTTAATAATTTAATTTAGCAAGAGCAACAACAGGGGCAGTCTCAACTCTTAGTATATTAGAACTTATCCTAAAACTTTTTAAATTTTTTTGTTTTTCTAAAAATTCAATTTCTTTTTCGTGATAACCAAATTCACCCCCTACAACAATTGCATCAACATCTTCATCTCCATTTAAATTTAAACTTGCATTCTGATCTAAGAAAATGGGATTTTTGATATTTTCAAAATTTATATCAAAAAGAAATTCTGATATTTCAATATCAGGTAAATAAAAGTTTTCAGACTGAAGAAATGCTGATTTTATAATTTCCTTATATCTATCTAACCTAGTTAGCTCTTTTGAAAAATCATATTTATCTCGAGCTTTATAAGAGATATATGTAATCACATTTTTAATACCTAATTCCACACATTTTTGAAGAGCGTATTCAAATCTTGCTTTCTTTAATAAAGGGATAATCACGCTGCAATGATATTTTCTTTTTTCTTGATTAATTTCTAAGACTTTCAACTTTGATTCAGAAGTCAGTATACATAACGCCCTTAATCCATTTCCATCAAAAGTGTAAAACTTTTCGTCATTTTTAATTTTCATTACTTTTTTTAAATAATGTATTTGACTATTGTCTAAAAAATGAGCAATATCATTACTCATCTTTTTTTTGAGGAATATTGACGCAGTTCGCATAGAGAACGGTAATTATATCATTTTGATGTCTAGCAAGTTCAACACAGATAAAAGAAGTTTAAGAGGTGAAGTTAAAAGGGCCATTAAAAGATACTACCGAAATCTTGCTGGTGAACACCCAATAGAACTTTACGACTTAACTCTAAGCCAGATTGAGCCACCACTTCTTGAGGTGGTTATGAAGAAGTGTAGAGGTAATCAATCAGAAGCCAGTAAAATTTTAGGCCTTAACAGAGGTACTCTAAGAAAAAAACTTGCTAAATACGGTTTGTTATAGTGATAAAAATAAAGACAGCTCTAATAAGTGTTTATAACAAAAATGGAATTCTTGAGCTTGCTCAAAAGCTCTTTGAAAACAATGTAGAAATAATATCATCTGGAGGTACATCAAAATATCTCAAAGAAAATAATATTAAAGTAACTGAGGTTGAAGATTACACAGGTTTTTCTGAAATATTTGATGGGAGAGTCAAAACTTTACATCCTAAAATTCATGCTGGTATTTTAGCAAGAGGTGAGAAAGATTCTGCAGAATTAAAAGATTTGGGTGCTAAGAAAATAGATCTTGTTGTTGTAAATCTTTATCCTTTTAAAGAGGAAGTGCAAAAGGGTTCATCCAGCGATGAGATAATAGAAAAAATTGATATAGGTGGCCCAGCAATGTTGAGAGCTGCCGCAAAGAACTATAAATATACTGTTGCAGTAGGAGACCCGAGCAACTACAGTGAAATTAGCTTAGATGGAATTAGCGAATCACAATCAAAGGAGTTAGCATCACATGTTTTTAACAAAACAAACCTTTATGACTTAGATGTAGCAAGTTGGTTAAAAGCTACTAAAGAAATAAATTTAAGATATGGTGAAAATCCACATCAATCAGCAAAACTAAAAATTGAAACTACCTCACCAATCGACTTTTTAAATCCACTTCAAGGAAAACAAATTTCTTACAATAATGTTGCAGATGCAATGGCAGCATGGAATTGTGTTAATGAATTTGAAAAGCCTTCAGTATGTATTGTGAAACATACAAATCCCTGTGGTGTAGCATCAGATGTGGACATGGAAAATGCGTATAAAAAAGCTTTTTCAACAGATCCTACTTCTGCATTTGGTGGGGTAATTGCATTAAATCAAAAGGCAGATAGTAAAGTAATTTCATCTATCATAGCTAATCAATTTGTAGAAGTTTTGATTGCCCCAGATTTTAATGAAGAAGTAATTAGTCTTTTAAAAAAGAAGAAGAATATAAGAGTATTAAAGGGCAAAAAATTAGAACTTTATTCCAAGAGTTATAAGTTCAATTCAGGAGTTTATTTAGAACAAACTGATGACAATCTAAATTTTGAGAAAATTAAATTAGTGTCAAATACAAAAGTAAAACCCGAAGGTAACGATATCAGTGATTTATTATTTGCAATGAAAGTTGCTAAGCATGTCAAATCCAATGCTATTGTAATTGCTAAAGATGAAATGACTTTAGGTATTGGGGCAGGTCAAATGAGTAGAGTAATCAGTACCAAAATTGCTTTTATGAAAGCTCAGGAAGAGAAACTTGATGTGAAGGATTGTGTTTTAGCTTCTGATGCATTCTTTCCCTTCAGGGACAATATTGATATAGCTGCAAATGAAGGTGTTAAACATATCATTCAGCCTGGTGGCTCGGTAAAAGATAATGAGGTAATTGCTGCAGCTGATGAACATGGTATTTCAATGACGATGACAGGCTACAGGCACTTTAAGCATTAGATGAATGTCTTAGTTATTGGACAAGGAGGCAGAGAACATGCATTGGCATGGAAATTATCTCAATCTAACCAAGTTAGCAAAATTTTTGTTGCCCCTGGAAATGGAGGAACAGCTATTGAATCAAAATGTTTTAACAAAAACATAGATGTAAATAATTTTTCTGCATTAGAAGAACTTGTTAATAGTGAAAATATTGAACTAATAGTAGTTGGACCTGAAGATCCACTTGTAAATGGTGTAAATAACTATTTTCAAGATTCAAAAGTACAAGTATTTGGACCTTCAAAAGAGGGAGCCCAGCTTGAGGGCTCTAAAATATTTTCAAAAAAATTTATGTTTGAAAATAATATTCCTACGGGTGCTGCAAATTTCTTTTCCGAATCAAAATTAGCTAAAAATTATCTTAAATCAGTCGAATTTCCAATAGTTCTAAAAGCTGACGGCCTAGCAGCAGGGAAAGGAGTTTTAGTTGCAAAAAAAGTAGATGAGGCCATGCAATGGATTGAAGAGGTAATGGAAAAAAATAAATTTGGTGATGCTGGTAATGAAGTATTAATTGAAGAATGTTTATTTGGCACGGAGCTAAGTTATATGGGAATAATGACACCCCATGGATTTTACCCTTTTGAAACAAGTGTAGACTACAAACCACTTTTAGATGGTAATAGTGGACCGAATACTGGTGGGATGGGTTGTATGAGCCCATCGCCATTTATGAATGGTGAGCTTTTAAAAAATATAAATAAACAAGTTGTTGAGCCAACTATAAATGGTTTAAGAAAGGCGAAAATAGATTTTTATGGTTTTATGTATTTTGGTCTTATGGTTAAAGATAATCAGCCTAAAATGCTTGAATATAATTGTAGATTAGGTGACCCAGAAACACAGTGTTTAATGCTTCAGTTAGAATCTGATTTACTTAAAGTACTGTTGGACGCACTTTCAGATAATCTAGAAAATATTTCATGGAGTAAAGAATGCTCAATGGGTGTAGTAATTGCATCAGGTGGATATCCTGAGAGTTATAAAAAAGGTCAACACATAGAAATTTTAAAGTTGAATGAAGTGAAACTTTTTCATGCGGGTACTAAAAAGAAGAATGGAGAACTAATTACTAGTGGTGGAAGAGTTTTTAGCCTCAATGTAAAAGCACCTGACTTAGAAGCTTGTAAAAAAATTGTTTATACAAACATAAAGAATATAAAATTTAATAATATGATTTATAGAAAAGATATAGGTAATATTTATGAGTCTTGAAGAAAAAATTGCTGGAGAATTCAATCATTTTCTAAAAATTATGAATCATAAAGAAGAGGGAAAGCCAGATGAATCTCTTTCTGAAGATGAAAAAAAACACTCTATTTCACTCATGAGAGTAAATGCTTCAGGTGAGGTTGCTGCTCAAGCACTTTACAGGGGACAAGCATTCTTTGCAAAATCAAATAAAGTAAAAAAACATCTTCTTAAAGCAGGTGAAGAAGAATTTAGGCATTTAAAGTGGTGTGATAAAAGATTAAAGGAACTTGGAGGCAAAAAGTCACTATTAGACCCATTTTATTATGCAGGCTCTTTTACACTAGGATCGATAGCAGCCTTTTTTGGGGATGAAAAGAGTCTGGGCTTTATAGAGGAAACAGAAAAACAAGTTGTTAAACACTTAGAGGGACATCTTGATGAAATGTCTCCAAGTGACAAAAAAAGTCGTGAAATTCTCAAAAAAATGATTGATGAAGAAGAAGAACATGGCAAAGAAGCTAAAGATCATGGGGGGGAAGAGCTTCCTAAAGCAGTTAAAGGCTTGATGAAAATCACTGCTAAATCAATGACAACATTAAGTAGGTATATTTAACTATTCAACAATAATTTTATTGAAAATCTTAATATTTTTTTCAGCAAACCATCCCTGATTCACTTCCAAAGCATATTTTATAGACTCTGATCTTGAACAAACAGAATCTAGATTCAATGGCTTTAATTCTTTAATCTCTCTAATAAGATAATTTTCATCAATAAAAGCAACTGATAAGGGAATTTTTGTATTTCTCATCCACATACATTTTTTTGAAGGCTCGGGCCATACAAAAAACATGCCCATATTTTTATCTAAAGATTCAATAAACATTAAACCTTGATTTCTAGATTGCTTGGTATCAGCTATTACAACCTCTAATACAGAATCATTTATCTTGATTTTTTCTGCAAGTAGGAAGAAGCTAAGAAATAAGATTACGAACAGTAGAAATTGTTTTTTTATAATCATCAGAGTTAAAAATTGCTGATCCCATGACAAATGTATCTGCGCCAGCAATAGAAATTTCTTTTACATTTTGCTCATTTATACCTCCATCAACCTCAAGCCTTATATCTTTGCCTGATTGATCTATCAAGGATCTGAGTTTTTTAATTTTTGGAAGAGTTCTAGAAATGAATTTTTGCCCGCCAAAACCTGGATTTACCGACATCAATAGAATTAAGTCAACTTCTTCTATAAGGTCTTCTATTAATGATATGGGGCTAGCTGGGTTTAAAACCAAACCAGACTGACAGCCTGCGTCTTTGATCTTTCCAAGCGTTCGGTCAACATGATTACTCGCTTCAGGGTGAAATGAAATAAGATCAGCACCAGCTTTAGCAAATTTTTTTACTAAATCGTCGACTGGCTCCACCATAAGATGAACATCAATAAAATCTTTTATTCCAAAGTCTCTTAAAGACTTACAGACCATTGGGCCAATAGTAAGGTTAGGGACATAATGATTGTCCATCACATCAAAATGTATCCAATCTGCACCAGAATCTAAAACTGCTTTCACTTCCTCACCAAGCCGAGCAAAGTCTGCTGATAATATAGAGGGAGCAATTAACTTATTCACTGTTTAAAAAATCAAGGGTATCCTTAATACCAACATCATACCAATTTATGTTTGGAATATCTGCAACGACTTTCTCCTCAGCAGCTAGATGTATCATTAAGTCTTCCCAATAGTGAGAGTATTTTGTTTCCATTCCTTGAAAAAAAAAAGAATTAATTATGCTAAACCCTGTCCAAGTGAAATTTCTTTCACCATGAACAATAACTTTTTCATTTTTAATTGAAAAATCTCCATTTTTATCATTTTTAACCGCAAAAATTGTTGGTGCTCTAAATTTTTTAAAATACACATAATCAATGTCACTAAAAATATCAGCATTTAATACTAGGAAGTCATCATTTCCGAAATGATTGATAGCATTTAAAATACCACCACAAGTGCCCAAAATTTCTTTCTCATGACTAAATATAATTTTAATTTTTCCAGAGAAATTAGAAGTTATATGTTCTTCTATTTGTTCGCCAAGATAGTGAAGGTTTATTACCACCATCTCAAAACCTGACTTGATAAGTTTATCTAAATGATAGTCAATCAAAGGTTTTCCTTTCACTTGAATGAGAGGTTTAGGTGTATTTTGTGTTAAATGTCCAAGCCTTTTGCCAAAGCCTGCAGCTAGAATCATTGCTTTCATATTAATTTCTCAACAACCTTTAATGCATCTTTTTCATTTAAGTATCTTAAAGCAAATAAAAGCCTGTCGACAAAAAGGCTTATGTCTTTTTGACGATTCAAAAGCTTACCTTCTTTGAAGTATCTGTTGAATGTTCCGATGATCCTCATTGAACGATGAGCAAGTGCGGCATAAATTTCTGTTTGTAAATCGTCACCAATTAATCTCTTAGAAAATCTTTTAACTAAATCTTCAGAATAATTAAATTTATGTTCAAAAATTAATGACGCAGCATCCATGCTTATCGGACCAGATTTAAGATCTTGGAAATCAATGATATAAATTTTGTCATTATAAAAAATCATGTTCCTTCTTTCATAATCAAAATGAGTTGGCACAATGGCTTGTTCTGCTAGCTTTGCTGAAATTGAATTTCTTAATTCTTTAATTAATAATTTTTCTTCTGAAGATATGTCTATTTTTTTATCGTAAAAAAAATTTAAGAATTCCTCAGTCTGAGAATAATGTATTTTAGGTGATATATTTTCCTCAATAGAGAAGTTTGGAATTGATCGTATTTTTTCTAATTCAACTGAAGCAATGTTCAAAAAATCTTCCTCAGATAATTCATCATATTCATCAAGTGTAATGTCGCCTAAATCTTCAAGAAGTAAGTAATCCAATTCATCTGAAAAACCAAAAATATCTGGAACATTTACTTTTTCATCTTTTAATATTTTTTGTATTTTAATAAAATTCGCTGCGTTTTCTTTGGAACCGAAATTATTCATTAAAACATAGCTATCGTTTTTTAAAGTTATTCTGTAATAACTTCTCTCGCTTGCTTCTTGTCTTAGTGGGCTAATCTGAAATGAATGGTTGCCTAGAATTTTTTCTAACCAACTGATTGCTTCTTTTAAGTCTTTTTTCAACTATCTTTTACTACCTGAGGAACTGGATAAGCATCTTCGGGTACAAAAAAATCTGGTATTAGCTCTGCGAATGGATAATCAGCATATTTACTAAAGTCTGTTTCACCATGTTCTGCGAGTAAAGAATCATCTAAAACAAAATTGCCAGAGAATTTATCTTTATCTTTATTTAGAATTATATGAGCAGCATCAGCCATTATCTGTGGGTCCCTAGACTTTTTCATCATTTCATCTCCACCTAATACATTTTTTACTGCTGCTGTCTTAATAGCTGTTCTTGGCCAAAGAGCATTTACTCCAATTTGTCCTTTATATTCAGCTGCCATTCCTAAAACACATAGACTCATATTGTATTTAGCCATTGTGTAGGCAACATGACCCTGGAACCACATTGGATTCATATCTAAAGGCGGTGAAATATTCAAAATGTGTGGATTATCTGATTTTAAAAGGTGTGGTATACATGCCTTACTTGTGAGGAATGTACCTCTACCATTAATGTTATGCATTAAGTCGTATCTTTTCATATCAGTGTCTAATGTTGGTGTAAGGCTTATTGCAGATGCATTATTGATGCAGATATCAATTCCACCAAAATGATCTACAGCTTTCTTCACTGATTCATGTACATTATGCTCATCTCTGATATCACATTGAATCGGTAGTCCATGTCCTCCTGCTGCTTCAATTTCTTCGACTGCAGTAAATATTGTTCCAGGTAATTTAGGATGTGGATTAGCAGTTTTTGCCGCAATCGCAATTTTTGCTCCATCGGCTGCTGCTTTTAATGCAATAGAGAGACCTATGCCTCTACTTCCGCCTGTCATAAAAATCACTTTATCTTTCAAACTCATAAAACTTTTTTACATTTTAAAAGTCCTATAATAACAGGCATATGAACAAATTTAAAAAACTATTATTGTTATTTACATTAACCTATCAAAGTTTTTTATGGGCTGAGTGTTCTGATGAAGACAAAAAATCACAAATAAAGTTAGCTGATGGTGAAATCAAACTAGATGAAAAAACCTCATTGGGTTTTAAGAGTGCAGAACTTAAAAATAATGAAACAGTTTTAACTGATGTTGAAATATATACCTGTGATAAAGACGCTGTATGGAAATTTTCAGCAGATGAAGCTTCTCTTAAAAAAGATAAAAGCATTCAACTAAAAAAAGCAAAAGTTACTTTATTTGATATTCCAATTTTTTGGGTAAATGAGGTAAATTACGATGATAAAGAATCTATTTCAATACCCTCTCTCGGATTAACAGATAATGAAATAGATATTAGTTATAAATTTCAAAGAAAATATGAAAATAGTTCATTTGTCTTAGAGCCTGTTTACACAAAATCTAAGTTTGGTGCTTCATTTAAATACCAGCATAAGGATGATGACAATAATTATAAATTTACAAGCTTAGCTCTAAATGATGATGACGGCTCTTGGGTGTACAAACTAATTGGAAACTCTTTAATTGGCGAAAATATTACATTTGGAGTGAATTATTCTGATTTTTCAGGTCAATCATTGATACAAAACTACGGATATAGATATCTAGACGCAAGTAGAAGAAGTTTAGATCTGCGGCAATCTATAAATTTGTCTTATGAGCTTGATAATTTATTTATGAGTTTTGGAAGTGATGACTTCAAACAGCTAGGTATTGCTAGACCTATTTCACATAGAAAAGATTACGTAACAAGTGATTTATTTTTTGATATAGGTCAATTTCGTATAGATTTTGTAACAGAATTTGCAAAATTTAAAGACAAATCTAACAAAATCTTTCAGTTGCCTTATTTTGTTTACGACAATGTAGAGCGTTTTTTTACGGAACTTAGAGCTTCTAATAAATATCAAAACAATAAGATAAAAATTGATACTGATTTTCTTGTACAGATAAGGGACTACTCTTTTAAGGACAAAACTATTAAAGGCATCCAAAAAAATGACTTTGCTTTCAGGCAGAATTTTTCTTTTCCTGAAATTAAAGGACTCAAACTAGGTGTGATTGTTTCCTCATATGAAGATCAATCAGAAGTTCCCATACTTGATTCCTATCCGAGAATGCCTACTCCAGAATCTAATATATCTTTACAGCCTTGGTCAGGGAAAGATAGAGGGCCCAATCAAAATAAGTTATTTATTTTTCACTCAGGATCATTGAGCAGTTTTGATTACTCTGTATCAACAAACTTATATGAGGACTATAATTTTTCAGATGAAAGCATGATTTTCAAAAAGTTTTATGAAAAGAAACCAATTTTTTTTAAAATTCAAAAAAACTCTGGAAACTTTTCTTATTTTACAAATGGAAACTATAGTGTTGAAAAAGAAAAATTTATGGGGCTACGGTTTGGCATAAAATATTCGAACCAAGAGGGTTTATTTTCATTAGAGAAAAATGAATTTGCTATGGCAAGTTTTCCCTTATCTGGAATAAATAATTATGTTTTAAAAGGAAAACAAAAATTTGGCGATATAACTTTATTCACTAGAGCTCAATATTCACAAGAAAATGAAATTATTAATGAAAGTGTTATTGGTGGAGAATGGTTTGTAGATTGTTTGAAATTAAGGTTAAGTCTTGAACGAGCTAGATTTTTTCCATATATAGATCCTGATAACATAAATTTGTCCTATATGCAGATAATAAATTTGACTAATCCCCAGGTAAAAAATAACCTTAGCTTTGAATTTGAACTGATAGGGCTTTCAAATATTTTGAACCCAGTAGAAAATATAATTGAAAATGGATTATTTAATTAAATTAATATTTATACTTTCACTATCTGTTGGCGCTTATAGTCAGACGGTTGATAGGATTGCAGTGATTGTTAATGATGGGGTTGTTCTTGAGTCAGATATACAACTTAAAATAAAAAATTTTAAGAAAGAAGCTGCTATTTCAGGAGCTAGAGTGCCTTCTGAAGAGGATTTAAGAAATGAAATAATCGAAGCTCTGGTAATTGAGGAACTTCAACTACAGATAGCTGATAAAGCAGGTATAAAGATTAGTGATGAAGAACTTAATGTTACCGTCAAAAGAGTTGCTCAGCAAAATGAATTAACAATTGAAGAATTTATTCAATCGATTGAAGATGAGGGCGATTCCTATGAGCTTGTTAGAGATGAAATCAAAAGATCATTAAAAATTAATAGAGTACAACAAGGAAGAGTTCAAAATAGAATATCAATAACTCAAGAAGAATTAGTAAATTTTCTTAATACAGAAGAGGCTAAAACACAGTTAGGGCCAGAACTGAATGTTAGGCAAATTCTAATAAGAACAAATTCTCAGAAAAATATTGATGATGTGTATAGCGAAGTTATTGAATCTATTAATGATGGAAAAAATTTCATAGAGCTATCAGAAAATTTTTCAGAAGATCAGAATAAGGGGGATTTAGGTTGGAGAAAAATAACTGGTTTCCCAGAATTATTTCAGAGTACACTTGAAAATCTTAAGATTGGAGAAGTTTCAGACGTAATAAAAAGTGGTGCAGGCTCACATATTCTTTATCTAAATAACAAGAGAGGTCCAGCAGTTTCCTTTGAAAAAGAGTGGGAAGTTAGACATATACTCCTCATTCCTAACAGAGTAAGACCAGATGACGAATCTGAGGAATTAATGATTTCCATAAGAGAAAGACTACTATCTGGTGAAGATTTTGATCAATTGGCTGCAGAGTTTAGCGATGATCCTGGCTCAAAACAAGAAGGCGGAAAGCTTGGCTGGGCAGGTGAAGGAAAGTACACAGAGGCCTTTGAAGAAGTAATGATGAGATCTAATCTCAATGAAGTTTCTCTTCCTTTTCGCTCCGACTTTGGATGGCATATTTTGGAAGTTACTGGTACAAGAATTGAAGACAAGACAAATGAAAGAATTGCAGATCAAGCATTTAATTATCTTTACAGCAGAAAATTCGAGGAAGAACTTGAATCTGATCTACAAGAACTTCGAGCTGAAGCGTTCATTGAAATAAAGGACTATTGATAAATAAAAAAATTATTGTTTCTTTAGGTGATCCTGCGGGTATTGGACCTGAAATTTTTTTAAAAGCCTTATCTAAAATAAATTCAAAAGAAATTTTTGAAAAAATTGTTGTTGTAAGTTCATTAAGTGTTTTAGATTTTATAAATAGTCAACTCAAATATAGTTTTGAGTTCAATGAGCTAGCAAATATCAAAGATACTAAACCGAATAAGATTAATTTTATTAATGTTCAGAATTGTTCAAACTACGAAATAGGAAAATCAGATGAAAATAATGCAGATTATGTTATCGACTGCATTAATATTGCATCGAATTTGGCATTTGATAATAAATTCAACCTTGTTACAGGCCCTATTAATAAAAGTGTTATTTCTTCGAAAATTAAAAATTTTCAAGGACACACCGAATACTTTAAGAATAAATTTTCTTGTAGTGATGTTTTGATGTTGCTAGCAAATGATCAGCTTAAAATTGGGGTTGCAACTACGCATATACCTCTCAAAGAGGTTTCAAACACTATTACTGAAAAACTATTAATTAATAAAATAAGCCTTTTAGAAAAGGGATTAAGAGAACTTTTTAATATCCAAAATCCTTTGATGGGTATTTTAGGATTAAATCCACATGCAGGTGAAAGTGGCGAATATGGTCATGAAGATAAAAATATTGTTCAGCCTACCATTCGCAAGCTAAGTAATAAATTTAATCTAATCGGACCATTGCCTGCGGATACCGCTTTTGTTTCATCAAAATGTGATGGATATCTTTCTATGTATCATGATCAAGCTTTGCCAGTAATTAAAACACTAGATTTTCATGGCACTGTAAATATTACTATTGGACTACCTTTTATGCGTGTCTCTGTTGATCATGGGACAGCTGAAGATATAGCATCAGATTTTAAAGCAGACCCCAGCAGCATGATAAAATCGATAAAAATTGCTTTGAATGAAAATAAAGCCTAAAAAATCTCTTGGCCAAAACTTTTTAAGAGATAACACTTTCATTGAAAAAATCCTTACATGCACCAATCTGCCAAACGCCACTGAAATTATTGAGATAGGGCCTGGTGATGGCGCTCTTACAAATTATTTAGCCAATACAAATAAAAAATTTAGGGGCTTTGAAATAGATAGTAAATTACACAGCATCTTAAATAATAAGTTTTCCGATAATAACAATATGGAGTTTATTAATGCAGATATTCTGGCAGTTGATTTGCATAAATTTTCCTCAGAAAGACTTATAGTCTTTGGTAATCTGCCTTATAACATTTCATCCCAAATTATTTTAAAGATTTTAGAAGAGGACTTTGTTTTTCTTGAATGTATTTTTCTCGTTCAAAAAGAAATGGCAGAGAGATTCATTTCAAAAAAAGAGAAACAAAATAAACTTTCTCTAATAACTGAATATTTTGGAACAATTCATGGAATATTTGATATACCACCTGAGGCATTTCATCCAAAACCAAAGGTCACTTCAACACTAATCAGATTAGTTAAAAATAATAAAGATAGAGGACTAAATTATCAAAATTTTAAAATGGTTTTAACAAAGTGTTTCGCAAACCCGAGAAAAAAAATTAAGGCTGGATTAAAAGCATTAAATCTTGAAATGGACTTTTTTTCGTTTGATATTAATAAACGTCCTGAGGAGCTTGTCTTGGAAGATTTTTTTGAAATACTAAGGGCTTATGAACAACAAATCTAAATTTGTAATAGGTGATATTCAAGGTTGTTACAAAGAATTTAAAAATTTACTAAAACTTATAGACCCAAATAAGGAAAATAAATTCTTCTGTGTAGGTGATCTTGTGAATAGAGGTCCAGAATCTGAAAAGGTAGTTGATTATGTTTTAGAGAATAAAGTAAAAAGTGTACTTGGTAACCATGATTTACATCTAATGGCGATTCTAGCTGGAGTGCGTAAACATAACGATAAAAAAGATACTATGACAAAAATTATAAGCAAGAATAAATCTATTGAAATTTTAGATTATTTTTTAAATTTCCCTTTTGCAAAAGTGATCTCAAATGAGGCAAAAAAAACACTTGTTGTACATGCAGGTGTTCTTCCCACTTGGTCTATTGAGGATGTGAAAGCTGCAAATGAAGAATTAACCTCTTCCTTAAAATCAAACCCTGAAAAATTTCTTGATCAAATGTATGGCGACAGAAGGAAGGCAATCTCTAAATCAACTAATAAGAAAAATAGAAGAAGATACCTTGTTAATGTTTTCACTAGAATGAGATTCATAACTAAAGAAAATAAACTAGACTTAAATACCAAAATTAAGAAATCACCAAAGCAAAAATATCAGCCTTGGTTCAATTACAAACACAAAACTCTAAAAGAAATCGATAGTATTGTTTTTGGCCATTGGGCTGCACTGAAAGGTGTCACAAACAATAATAAAATAAAAGGAGTTGATCTAGGATGCGTCTGGGGTGGATCTTTAGCTGCTATCAATATTAACGATAGATCAATAATTACAGTAGACTCTCAGAAATGAAGATATATAAAGTTGGTGGTGTAATCAGAGATGAATTATTAGGATTTGCACCTGGTGAAACAGATTGGGTTGTAATTGGATCTTCGCCAGAAGAGATGTTTTTACATGGCTTTAGAAGGGTAGGTAAAGATTTTCCTGTATTCTTACATCCTCAGACTAAAGAGGCTTACGCATTAGGGAGAAAAGAAAAAAAAGTTGGAAGAAAACATGGAGATTTTGAATTTATTTTTGATAAAACTATCTCTCTTGAGGAAGATTTACAAAGAAGAGATTTGACTATAAATGCCATTGCACAGAATGAAAATGGGGATTTGATTGATCCATTTGGAGGTATAAATGATTTAAAGAAAAAAGTTCTAAGACATGTATCTGAAAGCTTTTTTGAGGACTCTTTAAGAGCTTTAAGACTTGCTAGGTTTTATTCCAAATTTAGTGATTTTCAAATTCACCCAAGTACCAAAAAGATTTTGCAAAAAATTTCACAATCTGGGGAACTGCATTATTTAAGTGGTGAAAGAGTTTGGGAAGAAACTTTGAAGGCATTAAATTTTGATTTTTCAAGATTTTTAAAAGTGATTAAAAACTTTAATCTTCAAGAGCCTTGGTTTTCAGAGTTAATTGAAATACCAAAAAAAATTGATCAAAGACCAGAAATTGCCCTTTCTCAAATTAATCAAGCCAATAAATATAATTTCTGTTTAAAGCTAAAAAATTACATGCCAAAAAAATTTCTTGACTATCTAGAAATATGGAAACAAATTCAAAAATTTAGCAAAAGTAGTAGTATTGATAATAAATTTCTTTTCTTTTCATCATTTTTAAATGATAAGAATAGAATAATTTTTCTTGATATCATCCATTATTTTGATGAAAAGAGTGAATATTGTTGCAATGTTATGAAGGAAATTAAAAAAATAGATTTTACTGAATTAACATCATGTAAGTATGATGAAATTGAAAAAATTAAAAAGAAAAAAATAATTAAGATTATTGAAAGATATGAGTGATTGGATTTTTATTACGGGTGGTGCTCAAAGAATAGGCAAAGCTATTGCTGAACACTTTCACCGTAATAATTGGAATGTAATCATTCACTATAGAAATTCTGAAAAAGAAGCTAATGAGCTTAAGCAAAAACTTAATTCGGTAAGAGAAAATTCATTCGAAGTTTTAAAGGCAGACCTTGATGATAGTGCTTCAGTAAAAGTTTTATGCAAAAAGGTATTAGAAATCTCACCAAATTTAAAAGCAATAATAAATAATGCTTCAACATTCTATCCGAAAGAAATATCTAAAATTGAAGAAGAAGACTGGAGTGCACTTTTATCCTCAAACCTAAAGGCTCCAATGTTCATATGTAAATTTTTGGGAGAAAGGTTAAAGAAAAATACAGGCTCGATAGTTAATATTACAGATATTTATGCTGAATCAGGCTTAGCAAGGTATGCCACCTATGCTGCAGCAAAAGCAGGATTATTGAATATGACGAAATCACTTGCCTCTGAATTAGCACCTGAGGTATTGGTAAATTCAGTAGCACCAGGTGTTATTTTGTGGGATGTCGGAAATGAGCCAGATGAAGAAAAGAAGGAAGAAATATTAAAAAAAGTACCACTTAGGCGAATGGGGTCGGTAGAAGATATTGTAATGATGGTTGATTATTTAGTAACAAAAAATTCCTATATGACAGGAAGAAATATAAATGTTGATGGCGGAAAATCTTTAGGATGAATGACGAACAAAGAGTAGATGTTAAATTAGGCGAACGAACTTTTTCATTTAGTATACCGGCTGATGAATTCATAGCCTTTGGAAAGGCAAAAAAAAAGATTGAAAAACTTCTTGAGGAAATTAATGCACCAGAAGAAAAACTTGATCATGCATTAGTACAAATTGCTCTTAAATTTGCCATCGAATATGAAATAAAGAATGAAGATCTTTCGTCTGATAGTGAAATAAATGAAAGAGCTTTAAATGATTTAACAAACAAGATTAAATTATTTATAAACCAATAGATACATTTGCAAAAAATGTTTAATATTAAATTGTCTGAATCATCGGTTTTCAGAATTTACTCTAGAACCGATAATGTAAATTAAGGGAAGCAGATTTTTTATAGCTGTGCGTTACTTTAGAGGAAGCCTTACTATAAAGAAGAGCTACCCACCTGACCTAAGGGTTCAGGGTGACTGGAAACAATGATTCAGATGTCTGTTAAAAATGAAATAAGATTAGAAATTAAAAATAAATTCCTTTCATTTTCACAACGAGAAATAGTCGAAAAAACACATCAAATTCAAAAACTTCTAAATAAGCAAGAGCTGTTTCATAAGGCAAAGAAAATTGGCATGTTTATGCCTATTGAATTTGAACCCAAACTTGTAATATCAAAAGATAAAAAAGTTTATATCCCTTTTATAAAGGATGAAGTCCTAGGCTATGGAAATATATCAAAAGGATTTTCAGTAGGTACTTATGGAATATTAGAACCAAAATCTAAAACAGAAGTAAATATATTTGAGTTAGATATCATTTTAGTTCCATTTGTCGGTTTCAATGAGAAACTTTATAGATTAGGAAGAGGTAAAGGGTTCTATGATAAAACTTTTGTTAATATTAAGAGTAGAACAAAAAGACCTGTTTTATTGGGAGTAGGCTTTGAAATGCAAAAAATAAATCTAAACTTTCAAGAAAAGCATGATGTTAAATTAGATAAAATTTTTACTGAAACAGAAATCTATGAATAAGAAATTTTTTGCAGCTGAGGGCGCATTCGATGAGATAAATAGTTCAAACGGCAAAATAAATATAGGTATTGGGACAGGGTCCACAACAAATATTTTTATAAATGAATTTCTTCCAAATTTAAAAAACAGAATAAATACTATTTTTTCAAGCTCAAATGAATCGACAGAGTTATTAGAAAATTTACAATTTGAAGTTTCACAAGGAGCACCAGATAATTTTTTATTAGATTATTACATTGATGGAGCAGATGAGATAGATAAAAATTATTACCTTATTAAAGGTGGTGGAGGTGCACATACCAAAGAAAAAGTACTGGCTGCAGCTTCAAAAAAATTTATTTGTATTGCTGACTATACTAAAGAAGTTGAAATTCTTGGTAGATTTCCTTTACCAATAGAAGTAATTCCATTTGCAGAACATTCGGTAAGAAGAAATTTAGGGGATATGTCTGAAAAAATAACTAAGAGAAGTGTCTCATCTGATAGTGGAAATATTATTCTAGATATGCATGGGATGCTAATTTCTGAGCCAGAAAAAATGGAGGCAGAACTGATAACTATTCCAGGTATTGTAGAAGTAGGTATATTTGCAAAAAATAAGCCTACCTCAATAAAGATAGGAAGTGATTCGTATTATGAGTCTATAGATTGCTGAATTGCTTCAACTATTTGCGGATCGGAAGGATTCATTCTATGAGAAAAACTTTTTACTTCTCCTTTGCTAGTAATTAAATACTTGTGAAAATTCCAAGTAGGTCTTTTTTGTGTAATTTTAAATAACTTTTCAAAGAAAGGATGTGTATTTGCTGCATTAACATTAGTGATTGAGAAAAGAGGAAATGTTACATCAAAGGTCGATTTACAGAACTCTGCAACTTCTTCTTCATCGGTAAATTCTTGATAAAGAAAATTTCTTGATGGGAACCCTAAAACAGTGAATTCATCTTTTGAAAACCGTCTTTGTAACTCTTCAAGTTCTTCGTATTGGTAAGTAAACCCACATTTACTTGCGGTGTTAACTACAAGGATAGTTTTGCCAGAATACTCACAAAGATTTTGATATTTTGTTTCATTTAGAATTTTTACTTTCTCATCTAGCAAACCGTCACACTCAGAAAGGACACTGTTTGAAAAAAGATATAAAAAGATTGTAACTATGATTTTAAATTTCATATTTCACACCGAAAAAAGTATACAGAAGTATTTAAGAAATGCCTACAATTAAAACTACAAAAATTAGACATAAAGTAGCTAACTCTATGGAGTCTGAAAACTTATTAATTATATTGTTAAAATATTTTTCCATATTAGACTACGTAAATCTCTCCAATTAAATAACCAAATGAAAAAAATACTGCAGCCCAAACAGGATATTCTTTGCAAAAAGAGAATAAGTTATACATATATTCTTTCATTTCTAAAAAAGTTTGGGGCCGAAGCCCCGAGTTCGTCAGTCTTTGGGGGAGAGGAGAGACTGACTTATCTAATATAATACATATTTATTATGTAATATCAATATTTATTATGAATAAATGATGCTTATTTTATAAAATAATAGCTATTTATTGATTGTTACTAGTACTCCCTCTTCCACGAGGTTAAATAACTCAATGACATCTTTATTTGACATTCTTATGCAGCCTTTTGAAGCTTTTGCTCCTAACAGCCATTCTTCTGGTGTTCCATGTATGTAAATATATCTGCTATAAGAATCTACACCCTCACCTTTATTGATCCCATCTTCTAATCCATCAAGCCATAGGATCCTTGACTGAACCACATCATCTTCCACAAGCACCTGATCAGTATCATATATAGGATAAATTTCTCCTGAAAAGCTCCTTCCAATAAATCTTGCTCCTAATGGCATGTCATTTCCTATTTTTCTTTTGAGAACATGTTTACCAAGTGGCGTTTTAAACGAGTTAACTTTTGAACCCTCTCCGTACTTTGAAGAAGATATTAAATAGGTTTTTATAACAGATTTGTTATCAAGCAAAAATAATTTTTGCTGTGAAATAGAAATTTCAATCTCTATGGATTTCATCAGGAAAGACATGATTAATAAAACTAAAATATTATTTTTCATTTCTTTTTTTATAAATTAAGGCCAATAGGATAATAATAAATGAGAAGATTAGTAATGGATAATCTCCAAAAATTAGATATGGTGTATTTTTCATATTAGTAGAGATAGTTTCTGTTTTAAAACCCCTTATGCCTTTTGGAATGCTTTCTGATAATTTTATCTGATTATAAGGTGAAATAATCTCTGAAATACCATCTGTAGTAGATCTAACGACCCATTTTTGAGACTCAATTGCACGTGCTTTTGCATGAAGTAAATGTTGTGCTGGCATATATTTTCCGTACCAGCTGTCATTACTTATATGAATGATAAATGCAGTATTCCTAGTTCTATCAACAAAAGTATCATTAAAAGATAATTCCCAACAAATTAACCCAGAAAAGGGAACTTGTTGAATAAAAACCTTTTTTTGCGATTTTTCTCCTCTTGTTAATGATGAGTTAGGGATATTAAAAAATTCATTGAAGTTTTTTAATAAATTATCAAAAGGCTGAAATTCTCCAAAAGGTACTAAGTTTCTTTTATCATATCTGTCATTCGTTGAAGTATTAACAATTGAGGTAAAAATTTTTTCATCCTGTTGAATAAAGAAACCACCAATAATATCAATATCCGCAAATTCTGTTCTTGCTTGAAAATTTTGATAACTGCTTACGGCCTCG
Organism: Gammaproteobacteria bacterium; assembly: GCA_045563435.1. Taxonomy (GTDB): domain Bacteria; phylum Pseudomonadota; class Gammaproteobacteria; order Magnimaribacterales; family TMED112; genus TMED112. The sequence goes on along the minus strand of JBJLJD010000002.1, from coordinate 69,853 downwards.
GGCCATATTATTACCTCGGCTCCATCATTTTTTGCCTGCGAAGTAAGGTTGTTTAATATTTTGTAGTTATTTTCAACTGGCTGAACAACTGCAATTTTTAATTGTTTAGAATCTTCATCAAGAAATAAATTCTTATTAGGACTTAAAAAACCAACTAGTAATAACAAAAATATACTTCCAATTCTCAAAATACTAATTTTTAAAGCTAAGACAATTATTAGGCCAAAAATAAATGATGTTCCAGAAACACCTATTAAAGGAAGATATCCTGTGAAATTAATAGGAACTGAAAAAATCCCAATATTTAGCCATGGAAACCCTGATATCATCCAGGAACGAATCCATTCCAAAATAAATATTAAAGATGGTATCAGTAATACAAAAAATTTATTCCCTTCAAAAAATTTTATTAAAAAAGTAAAAAAGCCAAAATAAAGAGAAAGATAAAAAATTAAAAGAGCGGTAATACAAAAACTTAAAAAATAACCTGCTCCATAAAAATTAATTGCATCAAAAATCCAATTTATTGAAATAGACCAAAATATTAAACCAATTACTAGACCTCGAAAAAATGCTTTAATCAATTTTTCGAACTGTTATTTTTTTTATTTTTCGTTGATCCGCAGATGTTACAGTGAATCGAAGATCATAATCTTCGAAACTTTCACCTACTTTTGGAAGATGTCCAAATTTCTTCAAAGCAAAACCTCCAATAGATTCTACCTCTTCAGAATTTAAGTTAATTTCAAAAAATTCTTCAAATTTTTCTATATCTAAAGTTGCAGATACTATAAACTCATCCTGATTTATTTTAATGATTTCATCTGTTTTTTCTTCGTAAAACTCATCCTCAATTTCACCAACAATTTCTTCAAGAATATCTTCAATAGTAATAAGTCCTGCCAACATTCCATATTCATCTAAAACCATTGCAAGATGAGCTCTATCTTTTTTAAAATCTTCAAGAAGAGATGTAACTGATTGTGTCTCAGGAACATATTTGACCTCTCTTAATAAGCCTTCAATCTTAAAATTTTTATCACTTATTTCTTCATCTATTAAATCTTTTACATGAAGTATCCCTACAGCTTTTTCTGAAGACTTATCAAAAACGGGATATCTCGAGTGCCTTGTATCTTTTATAGTTTTATAAACTTCCTGCATGTCACTATCCTCATTTATATAAGAGATATTTACTTTAGGAATCATAATTTCTCTAACTATTGCATCTTTAATTTTTAATACATTTTGTATAAGCTCCTCGATCTGCTCATCATCCGGAGTTTCTATTGTTTTATTAGAATTATTTTTTTCTTTAGAAAACAAATTCGAGAAAAAAGATAAAAAACTTCTCTGCGAGGGCTCTTCAGACATTATTTATAGGGATTAGATATTCCAATTTGTGATAAAAACTCAATTTCTTTTTCTTCCATTAATATAGCATCATTTTCATTATCATGCCCATAGCCTTTAAGATGGAGAAGTGAGTGTACCAGTAGATGTAAAAAATGATCTATATGATTTTTATTTTGGGCAAGTGACTCTTCTAATAATAAATCATTACAAATAAGTATTTCTCCCTCACAATTTTTATCTATCTGATCTAACTTCTCACTTGGAAAAGAAAGTACATTTGTTGGTTTATTTATTTTCCTAAATTTATAGTTAATTTTTTGAATATCCTCTAGAGAACAAAAACTTAATTCAACATTTAATTTATTTATATCAAAAAAAGCGGTAAATAATTCAATTGCTTGAGTAATAGCTTTCTTATGATTGTTAAATTTTGTCGGTAAATTAAAAATTTCGAATTTTAAATTATTCTTCGAAATTATCATAAGCTTGTACAATTTCTTGAACTAAAGAGTGCCTTACAACATCCTTGGCGCCAAATTTAGTAAATTTTATTGAATCAACATTCTTTAAAACTTCAATTGAGTGCTTAAGGCCAGATGTAATATTTTTAGGTAAGTCAATTTGACTTAAATCCCCGTTAACAACAGCTTTAGATCCAAAACCTAACCTTGTAAGAAACATTTTCATCTGCTCTATAGTTGTATTCTGACCTTCATCCATAATTATAAAAGCTTCTCTTAATGTTCGGCCCCTCATGTAGGCAAGAGGAGCTATCTCTATAACATCCCTTTCAACTAATCTGGTTACTCTTTCAGCTCCTAACATGTCATGTAAGGCATCGTATAGGGGTCTAAGGTATGGGTCAATTTTTGATGATAAGTCTCCTGGCAGAAAGCCAAGTTTCTCTCCAGCCTCAACGGCTGGCCTAACTAAAACAATTTTTCTTATTTTTTCTTTTATTAAATCGTCTACTGCACATGCAACTGCTAAAAAAGTTTTCCCTGTACCTGATGGACCTATCCCAAAAGTTAAATCGCTATTTTTTATATTATCTAGATATGCAATTTGATTTTTTCCTCTTGGTGATACAAGTGTACGTGGAGTTTTTATTTTTGATGAGTTTGATTCTTCATTCTCTTTATCTTCAAATTTTGCTGAATGTAAACTTAAGTGGACAACATCTGGAGTTATTATTGAATTAGTTTCTAGTTTTTCTTTCAGACTAAATAATGCAGAAACTCCTATACCAACATCTTCTTTTTTTCCTTTTAATTCAAATTCTGTCCCATTTTGAAGAACTTTAATACGTAGAGCTTTCTCAATCTGTTTTAGATTTTTATTAAATTCTCCGCAAAGCAGAATTAATCTGTCTGGAGTGAGGTTTGAAAAGTTTAGTTGCTGACTGTACAAGTATTTAATTATTTAAAACGCCTCTAAGTGAGTTAGGCAATGCTTCATTTATCTGAATATTAACTAATTGTCCAATTAAATCATAGTCATCTGCCTGAAAATTTACCACTCTGTCGCAAATTGTTCTTGCTTGAAGCTGACCTGGATCTTTTTTAGATAAACCCATAACTAAACAATTCTGTACTGTTCCTACTAGCTTTCTACTATAACCAAAAGCTATTTGATTTAACCTGTCTTGCAACAGATCTAGCCTATCTTTCTTAACTTTTTCTGACACATCATCTTCCATTTGAGATGCAGGCGTATTTGGTCTTTGACTGTATATAAAACTGTATGATGCATCAAATTTTACTTTTTCAACTATATCCATAGTGGCCTGAAAATCTTCTTCAGTTTCTCCAGGAAAGCCAACAATAAAATCTGAAGAGAAACTCATATCTGGTCTTATTTTTTTAATTTTTTCTATTAATTTTAAGTACTTGTTAGTATCGTATCTTCTCCTCATAAGCTTGAGAATTCGATCGGAGCCACTTTGAATTGGAAGATGAACATGACTTACCAATTCAGGAACATTTGCATAAGCCTCAACGAGGTCATCTTTAAATTCATGTGGATGACTAGTTGTAAATCGAATTCTCTCTATACCATCAATTTTTCCAGTTAATTCAATAAGCTGTGCAAGTGAAGAAATTTCACCTTTATATGTTCCTTTAAAGTTATTCACATTTTGACCTAAATAATGAATTTCTGCTGTTCCCTTTTCAGACAATATCTTTACTTCTTTAAGAATGTCCTCAACAGTTCTTGATACTTCATGCCCTCTTGTCATAGGTACCACACAGAAAGAGCAATATTTATTACACCCTTCCATTATTGAGACAAAAGATGATGGTTCTCCTTTATCAGGAGCAGGCATATGAGAAAATTTTTCTAGTTTTGGAAAAGATATATCAATTTGTGCTTTTTTAACTTTTTGTTTTTTTTTGTAAAGTTCTGGTAAGCGATGGAGCGATTGGGGGCCAAAAACAATATCAACCTCTGGTGCTCTTTTCATAATTTTTTCACCCTCTTGTGATGCAACACATCCACCAATTGCTATTTTAAGATCTGGCTTTTTATCTTTAATTTTTCTCCATCTACCAATTTGATGAAATACTCTCTCTTGTGCTTTCTCACGAATGGAACAAGTATTTAAAATAATAAGATCTGCCTCATGCTCTGAACTTGTAAGCTCAAAATTTTCTTCATGTTTAAGAATCTTTGCCATCTTTTCTGAATCGTACTCATTCATCTGACAGCCATGTGTTTTGATGTATAATTTTTTTGGCATATTCTTATTATAGTGAAACAAAAAATTTACAAAATTAAATTTTTTCAAGTTGGAGAAGTATACGAAATTTACGCAAAAAATATATACCAAAGCGATTTTTACGCTTTTCTTGAAATTGATGGGTATATTTTTGATACGAAAAATAATTTAGTCGTAGATACGTCTGAAGAAAAGTTAAAAGCTGAGTTTTTAGATGTGCAAAAAACTCTTTTACCTATTAATTCGATTGTTAGAATTGATATTGTTAATGAAATAGGTAAGTCGAAAATTTCTAAGGCTGATTCAAATAATCTAGCTCAATTCCCTATAAATATTATGCCTGATAAAACAAAATAAAAATTTAGAATATGAACAGAAGATCATTTCTTAAATCATTATCTCTTTTATTCTTCGTACCAGCTTTAGCTGCATTTCAAAAGAAGATTAACAAAGTAAAATTTTTACATGGGGTTGCAAGTGGCGATCCAACAGATAAAAAGGTTGTTATTTGGACAAGAATAACACCTGAAAAATTTAATGTCACAAAAGCTATTAAATATCAGATATCGCTTCAAAAAAGTTTTAAATCTATTCTAGAACATGGTTTAGTTTTTACTAACAAAAGAAAAGACTTTACAGTCAAAGCTGATATAAATCTTTCAAAATATAAACCAGGAACAAAATTTTTTTATCGCTTCATTTGTGAAGATGTTATATCTCCAGTTGGAATAACTAATACCTTGCCTCAACAAGATATTGAAAAGTATAAAATTGCCATTTTTAGCTGCTCTAACCATCCTGCTGGTTTTTTTAACGTATATAAAGATGCAGCAGAAGATAAAAGCATTGATCTAAACATACACCTTGGTGATTATATTTATGAGTATGAAGATGGTGGATATGCTACAGAAGACGCAAATAAATTGGGAAGAATACCCATTCCAGAGAATGAAGTAAAAACTCTAAACGAATATAGGCTCAGACATTCACAATATAAAACAGATGAAGACCTTCAAGCCTTACATCAATCCAGACCTATGATATGTATTTGGGATGACCATGAAATTTCTAATGATGCATGGCAAAATGGTGCAGAAAATCATCAAAAAAACGAGAGTAATTTCTATTTTCGGAAAAAAAGTGCCTTACAAGCTTATTATGAGTGGATGCCTGTAAGAGAAAAAGTTATTAAACAGCGCAGGTGGGAAAAATTTAAAATTGGAAATTTAATTAATCTTCTTATACTTGATACAAGATTAAGCTCGAGAGATAAACAAGTTATGTACTCTGAATATATTAATGATGGGAACTTTGACAAAGAATCATTTTTAAAAGATCTCAATAAAAAAAGTCGCTCCCTTCTTGGAAATGAACAGCTTAATTTTGTTAAACAAAAATCAAATAAAAATTGTACATGGAACCTTTTTGGACAACAAGTTCTATTATCAAAAGTGGTCTTACCACCCTTACCATCATTTGTCTTGAATGAACTACCCGAGAACTCAAAATATCTCAAATACATTAATAATTTAAATTTACCCTACAATACAGACTCATGGGACGGCTACCCTGCCGAGAGAGAAAGATTTTTAAATATTTTAAAGAAGTATTCGTCGAATAATGTATTTCTTGCTGGTGATACTCATAATTGTTGGGCTGCGAATGTAAAAAACAATACAAATAATTTTGTTGGTGTTGAATTTGGAACACCATCTGTTTCCTCTCCTGGTGGATCAGATGAATTTAAAGGTCTTGATGTAAGGCCTGTTGAAGCTGCTATAACTCAAGTAAACAAAAATCTAGTATGGACAAACTTTCGAAACAGGGGTTATTTAACTTTGGAACTTAGAAAGGAGTTCGGACTGGCATCTTTTATTGGAGTAAATACAGTAAAGAAGAAATCTTTTACTAGATCAATCTTAAAAAATATTTATCTTAAACCAGGTAAAGAAATTACTTAATATATTTTTCTTTGTAATACCTAAGCTCTTCTACAGATTCTCTTATATCATCCATTGCTCTATGAGATGCTTTTTTCTTATACTCTACAAAGTCATTATTCCATCTTTTTAGTGCCTCTTTAAAAGATGTCACATCTATATGTCTATAGTGAAAATGGTTTGCAAGTTTTGGCATATATTTGATTAAGAAACGTCTATCATGGGAAATGCTACTACCACAAAGTGGTGAGGCATGTTGCTTTAAATGTTTTTTAAAAAATTCAAGTGTTTTAAGTTCTGCTTCTTTTATGTTTACTTCACTTTTTTTAATTAATTCAATCAATCCAGTTTTAGAATGTTGGTTCACATTCCACTCATCCATCAAATCGAGAACATCTTGTTGCTGAGAAATTGCAATATTTGGGCCTTCTTCAACTATATTTAGATTCCCATCAGTAATCAGACTTCCAATTTCAATAATATGATGTTTTTCAGGATCTAAGCCTGTCATTTCTAAATCTATCCAAGCTAGAAAATTTGTATTTGTCATTTATACTCTCTATTCAAACAATAATTCTATATGACCAGTAAAGATAATCAAAAAGTATTTTTTGGAGACGAGAAAGTTGAAAAAAAAGCTAAAACAAAAGGAGTAAATAAAATCTTCTCTCAGGTTGCTGATAATTATGACTTGATGAATGATTTAATGTCCTTTGGTCTGCACAGGATTTGGAAAAAGCAATTTGTAAAAAACACAAATATCAAAGATAAGTCTAAAATTCTTGACTTAGCTTCAGGTACAGGAGATATCGCTAAATTAATTTATGAACATTCCCCTTCATCAAATATTTGGTTAGTTGATCAAAATAAGGAAATGATACTTAAAGCAAAACAGCGAGCTGCGAATGAAGGCTTTATAAATAAATCGAAATTTGAAATAAGTAAGGCTGAGTCTTTGCCATTTGAGGATAATTTTTTTGATCATGTCTTCATCTCATTTGGGTTTAGAAACTTTTCGGATAAGGATAAGTCGTTAAAAGATATTTATAGAATTTTAAAAAAAGGTGGTTCTTTAAGGATTCTTGAGTTTTCAAAAGTTAATAATGTGGCCTTTTCAAAGCTCTATGATTTTTATAGTTACAAAATTATTCCAACTATTGGTGAATTAGTCTCAGATGATAAAAAAAGTTATGAGTATTTAGTTAAATCAATTAGAACTCATGAAAATCAGAAAGAACTAAAATCAATGTTGGAAAAAAATAAATTTTCAAAAGTCTCATTTGAAGACCTAACAAACGGAATAGTGTGTATTCATTCTGGTATTAAATGAACATTTTTAGACTTTTTTATATATTTTTTAAAATACGGGAATCTGGAATATTTTCTACATTTGGAATTAGATATAATTTTCTATTAGTACCATTTATAAATAAAAAAAATCCAGAAAAAAATTTTAAAGAGAAATTAGAGGATTTTGGCCCGGTCTATATAAAATTAGGTCAGTTACTCTCTACAAGAACAGATTTAGTATCAAAAAAACTCTCAAAAGAGTTAAATAAACTCACTGATGATTGTGAAGCAGTGTCCTTTGATTACATAAAAAACACTATTGAAACTGAACTAGGAAAAAAATCAAAAAATATACTTAATAACATAGATAAAACACCACTTTCGTCTGCATCACTCGCACAAGTACATATTTTTTTTATGGATAAAAAAAAATTTGTTGTCAAAGTTCAAAGGCCGGATCTTAAAGCGAAGATTCTAAAAGATATTAACCTCGTAAAATTTGGAATTAGGATATTAAGATTTTTTGTAAAATCGTATCCAAGGATAGATTTAATGAAAATCATTAATGATTATGAAAGAGTTATTAATAATGAATTAGATTTTCGTTTAGAAGCAAATAATGCAAAAAAGACATACATAAATTTTCAGGATAGTAGTTTTCTTTATGTGCCCTCAATTGTAGAAAAATATACAACTAAAAAAATAATTGTTATGGAATATATTGATGGAATTCCTGTTACAAATATAAAAGAGTTAAAGAAATATAAATTGAACCTTAAAGCTTTAGCAGAGAGTGGAGTAAAAATTTTTTTAAAACAAGTTTTTCAAGATAATTTTTTCCATGCTGATATGCATCCTGGAAATATTTTTGCTGCTAAAACATCGCCAAAAAAACCTTTTTACTATGCAGTCGATTACGCCATATGTGGCTCATTGTCTGAGTCTAATCAAATATTAATTGCGCAGATGATATCTTCTTTACTTAAAAAAGATTTTTATTCTTTGGCTCAACTTTTCATTTTTGCTAATTGGGTGAGTGAAGATACAAAAACTGAGGAATTAGAAAATATTTTAAGAATTAATTGTGAACACTTACTTGATAAACCTTTGTCTCAAATTTTATTTGGTGAGCTTTTATTAAATCTTCTTGAAGCTATGAGACCATTCAATCTTTACTTAGATAATGATCTTTTGCTTTTAATTAAAACTCTAGTTCATATCGAGGGTATGGGAAGACAAATTTATCCTGAATTAGACTTTTGGAGTGTAGCAAATCCGTTCTTAAAAACTTGGTTTAAAGATAAGTATAGTGTTAAAGGTCTTGTAAAGTATCTTGTATCAAAAAAACATATACTTACATATATGATTGTGAAAAGATTTGAGGAAACACAAGAAATATTTGATCAAAACTATGGAGATATAAAATGACCATTGGTTGGCTGCAGATAATTGTTGTTCTAGCAATAATAATCTTAGTTTTTGGAACTAAAAGATTAAGAACTTTAGGAAGTGATATAGGAAAAGCTTTGAAAGGTTTCAAAAAAGAGATTAAAGAGGATAATGATTCAGATAGGAATTCCTGAACTTTTAATTATTATTCTGGTTTTTTTTGTTGCTGCAAAACCAGAAAAAATATCAAAATACCTAAGGGATCTAATGAAGTCTTTTATAAAGATCCGCTCTACGTTTGACAATGCAAAAGAAGACTTAGAGAGAGAATTTAATTATCAAGAATTAAAGCAAGAAGTCTTTAACGAAAAAAAAATGAAAGAGTTTGATAAAGAAGATGAGCAATAGCCTTTCATCTCACTTTGGAGAATTAAGAAATAGAATTTTATTTTCAATTACTATTTTTATAATTTCAGTCATTGTTTTACTGCCTTTTACAAATTATTTATTTGATGGTTTTTTGCACTTCTTGGATTTAGTAGATCAAAAGACTCTAATTGCTATTGAAGTAACTTCTCCATTTTTGATTCCTTTGAAACTTGTGCTATTTATTGCTTTTTTAGTCTCACTTCCAATATTTCTTTGGCAAATTCTAAGCTTTATGGCACCAGGATTATATAAGTCTGAAAAACTGGCTATTTTTTCAAAAACATTTTTAGCAACTATTTTATTTTATGCAGGAGTTATTTTTTGTTTAATCATTGTAGTTCCAAATGCACTTGCATTTTTTTCAACAGTAGGGCCAAGCAATCTTGAAATTTCTACTGATATTTCTAGATTTTACTCCTTTGTACTCACACTATCCTTCGCTTTCGGAATAGCTTTTCAAGTACCATTGATTGTAAATATATTAATCTCTTTAAATATTGTAAATAAAAATAAAATTAAGGAATACAGAGGTATAGTTCTTGTTTCGTGTTTTGTTTTTGGCATGATTTTTACCCCACCAGATGTAATTTCACAAATACTTCTTGCTGTGCCCATGTATTTGTTATTTGAATTAGGCTTATTATTTAGCAATGAGAAAAAAAAGAAATCCAGTAGCTAAAGATCTAAAAACTCCAAAGTACAAAATGAGGGTAAAACCATTAAAGAAAAAGTATTCTAGAAAGAATAAGCAAAATCAAATTGATTAATTTTTAATCACCTAATTGACAGAAATACTAGTTACATGTATATTACATTTGTGTGACATTTTTGTGACATACTTATAAAAGGAAAATATGAAAACTTTTTATTTATTATTTTTATTATTGTTTGGGTCAATATTGCACTCAGACAACCATTTTTCTGTAAAAGATATAGATCAAATTTTTATTATGAAAAATGAAGATATCATTTTTAAATTGAAAGATGATATTTATTTTAAAGGCGACATTATTACACCTAAGTCCTGCACTATAAAGAAACCATATAAGATTTCCTTCAATTCTAAAGATGTAATCAATGACTCATTCTTGATAAATCATCATAATGGCTTCATGACTTGTAGGTTTAAAAATTTGAGACAAATCTCTTAGGCATTTAATTGCGTTTATATTTGGCAGACCGCTGGTCTGCCTTTTTAATTGAAAGTTAACCCGCCATCTACTGTAAGATTTTGACCGGTTATTGATCTTGCATCCTCTGAAGCAAAGAATATTAGTGCATCTGAGAAATCATTCGTTGTAGTAACTCTCTGCAAAGGTGTCATTGACGCAATTGCATCAAAAACTTCGTCAGGTGTTGCTGCACTGGCATCAGTAACTTTAAGCAAACCTCCAGATATCATATTGACTGTTATACCAAATTCACCAAGATCCTTGGCAAAACTTCTTGTTAATCCTAATAAACCAGATTTAGCAATAATATAATCATGATATGGAACTACTGGGTTTTGAAATAAGTTTGTTCCAACATTTATTATTCTTCCAAAATTATTTTTTTTCATATTTTTAAAAAGCTCTTGAATCAAATTAAATGATCCTTTGATTGTTATATCCAGATGATTTTGAATCTCATCCCAGGTGATCTCATGGGCCTTTTTTCTTAAATCACCATTAAACAAATATTCAGTCATAGCATTATTCACCAAGATATCTGGACCTTTTTTGAATGCATCGCAAATATTTTTGTTCAGTTTAATAACATCATCTTTAGAAGAAACATCGGCATAAAAAGGTATCACATTGGAGCCTAATTTATCTGCTAATTCATATGCTTGTTTTTCACTCTTAAAGTAATTTATAGCAACCTTATAGCCTCTATTTGCAAAAGATTCAGCAATAGATGCTCCAAGACCTCTACCCGAACCAGAAATTAAAACAAGTTTGTCATCATTCATTTTTATTCTTTATTAGCTCCTCTACTATTGAGGGATCTGCGAGTGTTGTTGTATCGCCTAAATTTTTAAATTCATTATTTGCTATTTTTCTTAAAATTCTTCTCATAATTTTTCCCGATCTAGTCTTAGGCAAGTCTCTTGTAAATTGAATAACCTCTGGCTTAGCAATTTTTCCTATTATTTTAGAAACCTCTTTAAGAATTTCAATATTAATTATTTTCTTATCTTTATCATTATCTTTTAAAATTACATAAGCGTATATTGCCTGACCTTTTATTTCGTGCTCTATTCCAACAACTGCTGCTTCAGCAACATCTTCATGATTTACGATTGCACTCTCAACTTCTGCAGTTCCAATTCTATGTCCAGAAACATTCAAGACATCATCAACTCTTCCTGTTACCCAGTAGTAACCTTCTATGTCTCTTCTAGCCCCATCACCAGTAAAATACTTACCCTTGTACTGACTAAAGTAAGTATCAGTCATTCGTTTATGATCACCATAGACAGTTCTTATTTGACTTGGCCAGGATGAATCTATGCAAAGATTGCCCTTTACATCGCCTTCAAGCTCTTTTCCATCGCTATCTACTAGTGAAGGTTTTACGCCAAAAAAAGGTAAAGTTGCTGAGCCAGGTTTTTTTGGAGTGACACCTGCAATAGGTGATATCAAAACTGAGCCTGTTTCAGTCTGCCACCAAGTATCTACTACTTCACAATTGCTTTTGCCTACTTTTTGATAATACCATTTCCAAACATCGGGATTTATAGGCTCCCCAACTGTCCCTAGAACTCTTATTGAATCTCGAGATGTACTCTCAAGATGCTTGTCACCCTGTGCGATGAGCGCTCTTATTGCAGTAGGTGCAGTATAAAAAATATTTACTTTGTGTTGATCGCATACTTTCCAAAACCTTGAGGGATCTGGATAAGTCGGAACTCCTTCAAACATGACTGTTGTAATTCCATTTGATAGAGGTCCATAAAGGATATAAGTATGGCCTGTTATCCAGCCTACATCTGCAGTGCACCAATGTATATCATCATCTCTAATTCCAAAAATATATTTAAATGAAAGATTTGCACCTAAAAGATAACCTGCAGTTGTATGTAGTACTCCTTTAGGTTTTCCTGTTGAGCCAGAAGTATAAAGAATAAATGAAGGGTCTTCAGCTTTTAACTCAGCACATTCGCATTCTATTGGCTGATTAGTAACTAATTCTTCATAAGTAATATCTAATTTATTATTCCAATTAACATCTGTTTTTGTGTATTGAAAAACTATCACTTTTTTGATTTTTGGACATTTTTCTAATGCTTTATCTACGCTGAACTTAAGTGGGATTGTTTTGCCTCCTCTAATTCCTTCATCTGCAGTAATTACATATTCGCAATCAGCATCAAGAATTCTTGATGAAATTGCCTCTGGTGAGAAGCCCCCAAAAACAACAGAATGAATGGCCCCTATTCTCATGCAAGCAAACATTGAATATGCTGCTTCAGGGATCATAGGCATATAAATGCATACTCTGTCGCCCTTTTTAACACCTAAAGACTTAAGGCCATTTGCTAATTTTGAAACTTCTTTAAGAAGTTCTTGATAAGAAATTTCTTTAGAGTTGCTCTCTTGATCCCCTTGCCAAATAATTGCAATTTTCTCTGGATTTTTTTTTGCATGTCTATCAATGCAGTTATAACTTATATTTAGTATTCCATCTTCAAACCATTTAGGTTCTTCAAAACTCCCATTAAGTCCAATAGTTGGCTCCTCAAACCAAGAAAGATGAGAAATGGCTTTTTTTAGAAAGAAGGAACTTGGATTTTGAATTGATTCTTTATATTGTGAATTAAAGTCTTCAAGGGTAGCAATATGTGGATTTACAAAATTCTTAATATCAAACTTAGGCATAACTTTTTAAAGCAAAAATAAGCTCATCTATATTTTCAGCTATTACTAGGTTTTTGGGAATAGTACGCAACATTTCCATATTTTTAGCTTTATCTATCCATGTAAGTAAATCTGTCCAACAATCGTTTTTATTGTAGACAATAATTTTTTTAGTTATTAAACCAAGACTTGCTAGGTTTAAGACATCAAAGAATTCATCTGCTGTTCCAATCCCACCAGGCAGTATAAGAAATGCATCTGAATTATCATTTAATTTTCTCTTCCTATCATAAAAATTTGTTTCAACTTCGAGAGAATCAATATAGTCTGGAGTATATTTTTTCTTATCAAATATATCGACTGTTACACCCTCAACATATCCGTTATATTCTTTTGTTTTTTGAGAGAGATAGCCCATCAAGCCAAGCTTACCTCCTCCATATAATAGGCATATTTTTTGTTTGGCAAGAAAATTTGCTATTTTGTCTAGATCTGATTTTATATGGAAATTAGGTTCTCCAGAAGAAAGAAAAACTGCAAGTTTTTTCAAATTAAACTTCTAAATCTTTTGACCATTGACCCAGTGCTGCTTTTTTATTCATTAAAGCTCTATGAGAAAATGCGCTTTGTGCTGCATCAACATTTTCTGATTTACCTAGCCAAGCTTTTAAAGCTCCAGCTTGTAAAGCTCTTCCATATGAAAAGCTTAGCTTCCATGGAAAACCTCCAATCTTATTCATTGCATCTAAATGCTCAGTTGAAACGGTTTCTGATTGTCCACCTGAAAGGAATGTAATAGCTGGAAGGTTATCTGGAACGCACTCATGCAGGCACCTTAAGGTTTCCTTAGCAACAGTTTCAACACTTATCTTTTCGTGAAACTCTGATCCGGGTGTTATCATATTTGGCTTTAGTATAGTTCCTGTTATATCGACATTTTCTTCCTCAAGATTTTGAAAAAGGGACTTTAATGTTCTTGAGGTAGCGTCATAACATTCCTCAATATTATGACTGCCATCCATTAGGACTTCAGGTTCAACTATAGGAACCATATTATTTTTTTGAACAATCTTTGCATATCTAGCAAGAAGTTTTGCATTTTTATCAATGCATCCTTGTGAAGGTAAGTTGTTTCCAATACTTATCACTGCGCGCCATTTTGTAAAAAGAGCACCTATCTTGAAGTATTCCGCACACCTAGAGTCAAGATCTTCTATACCTTGTGTAACTTTTTCTATATCTGAGTTTTCAAAAGGAGCAAGGCCTTTATCAACTTTTATTCCTGGAAGTGCTTTCTTTTGTTTTATTAAATCTACAAGGGCAGTTCCATCATTAGTATTTTGTCGAATAGTCTCATCAAAAAGGATAACCCCGCCTATATTATTTGACATCCCCTCAGCCTGAAATAAGAGCTGTCTGTAATCTCTACGATTTTCTTCTGTTGATTCTACAGAAATTGTATCAAACCTTTTTTTACAAGTTGGGTTGCTTTCATCTGCAGCAAGAATACCTTTTCCATTTTCAACAATATAGTTCGCTATGGAGCTCAAATTTGAAAAATTCATTGATAGTTATTCTAACTCTAATGCCTCAACGGATGGAAGGTCTTTACCTGATAAATACTCTAAAAAAGCACCTCCAGCTGTAGACACATAATGAAAATTTTTTTTCTCAGAAAACTTGTTAATTGCAAAAATTGTCTCACCACCACCTGCAATTACTTTTCTATTTGGTTGAGATAAAAAATCAATAAGTTGCTTTGTTCCATTTGAAAAAAGATCTATCTCAAAAATACCCAATGGACCATTCCATAAGAAATTAAAATATTTTGACACAGGCTCACTCTTAAATTCTAAATCTAGAATCATCATTTCTTTTGGCACTTTTCCAACATCAACTAAATTAACTTCTGTAGCAGACGGAGAGCTTGCGACATAAACTTTTTCTGGCAATAAAACTTTTTCACTTTTAATCATTTGTGAGCATTTTTTTAACATGTTTTCTTCATAAATTGATTCTCCAATTTCATATCCTACTGCTCTAAGGAAAGTATTAGCAATACCACCTCCAACAATAATCTTTTCAGATTTCTGCAGTAAATTTTCAACCACTTCAAGCTTAGTTGAAACTTTAGAACCACCAATTATGCTTACTAATCGATTTGGTTCATTAAGAATTTCTTTTAAATTTCTGACTTCATTGCTAAATAGAAGTCCAGGTGATTTAATCTTCGATTTAATTATAGCTCCATAAGTTGAAGCGGATTTTCGGTGTGCTGTTGCAAAGGCATCCATAATGTAAACATCAAAAATATCTGCAAGCTTTTGTCCTAAGTTTTCAGAGTTTTCATTTTCTCCTTTGAAAAAACGAATATTTTCAAGCATCTTTATTCCTTCACTTTTTTTAATTTCATTGTCTAAAGATATTTTTTTGTTCAATCTTTTTTCAAACCACTCTTTTATTGGTTTCAAAGAAAGGTTTGAGTCAAAATCATCTTCTTTTGGGCGACCAAGATGGCTTATGAGGCAGAGATTATCTGTATGTTCAAGAATATATAAAATTGTTGGCAAAGCAGCTGATAATCTATCAGGACTTAATACTTCTCCACTTTCTAAAGGAACATTTAAATCTACTCTTAGCCCAACAAACTTATTCTTAAGATCGATTGAGTGGAGATCTGTCATAAAAAACTTTTAATTTTTTCTACTATTTTTTTTGAGGTGAAACCAAAATGCTCCATTAATATCTGACCTTTACCTGATTCTCCAAATTCTTCAATTCCAATAACATTCTTTGTGTGAGCATACCAAGAATTTGGATGGCTACACTCAATAGCAATATTAATTTTGCTTTCGGTAAAAATTTCTTTATAAATTTTTTTGTTAGTTTCTAAAACTTCAATACAAGGGACACTTACGACATTACATTTGATTCCTTCTTGCTCAAGAATTTCGGCAGCTTCAAGCGCTAAAGAAACCTCTGACCCAGTGCCTATAAGTTGAATTTTTGAATCATCAAATTTTCTTAAAAAGTATCCTCCCTTTGATACATCGTCAAAACTTTTATTCTCAATATTGTCTATATTCTGTCTCGTAAGTATTAGGGAAGACGGACCATCATTTCTTTGAATAGCTGATTTCCAGGCAACGGCTGTCTCTAACAATGAAGCTGCTCTCCAGGTATGCATATTTGGTGTAGATCTTAAAGTTGTAAGATGCTCAATTGGTTGATGAGTTGGCCCATCTTCTCCAAGAGCAACACTATCGTGAGAATAAACAAAAATTACTTTTATTCCCATCAATGCAGCCATTCTTACAGCATTTCTTCCGTAATCCATGAATACTAAAAACGTACCCGCATAGGGAATAAGACCTCCATGAAGAGAAATGCCATTCATTATTGCATTCATACCAAATTCTCTGACGCCGTAATAAATATAATTTCCATTTTGGGAGCTAGTAATTGAGTTTGAAACACTTGTATTAGTATTATTGGAGCCACTTAAATCAGCTGAGCCGCCTATCAATTCTGGCAGGTTTTTCTTTAAGAATTCAAGAACTCTCTGAGAAGCTTTTCTAGTTGCTATTGGTTCATTGTGCTTCAAAATTTCCTCTAAAAAAACACTAAAATTAGAATCAAATTTCTCAGGTAGCTCATCGTTTAACAACCTTTCGAGAAGTTCTCCCTTCTCTGGATTTTCTGATTTGAGGGTTTGAACTTTTTCATTCCAATCATTTTCATATTTTTGACCTATGTCTGAAGCATCCCAATCTGCATAAATTTCATGAGGGATTTCAAATTCAGAATATGGCCAATCAAGATTTTCTCTTAATTCCTTTACAATCTCAGGTCCAAGGGCAGCTCCGTGAGACGATTCAGAATCTTGCTTGTCGCCTGCACCGTAACCAATATGCGTTTTACATACAATCATAGTTGGTTTTTTTGACTTCTTTGCAACAGAAATTGCTTCATCGATTTCTTCTCTATTATGTCCATCTATATTATCGATGACATTCCATCCATATGCCTTACACCTTAATGAAATATCGTCTTTGTACCAATCACTTATTTGCCCATCTATAGAAATTCCATTTGAATCATAAAAGCAAATTAATTTATTAAGTTCATGAACACCAGCAAAAGACATAGCTTCATGTGAAATCCCTTCCATAAGACACCCATCACCTAAAAAACAGTAAGTATAATGATCAATTACATTTGTTTTTTTGCTATTTAGGAGATTAGCCAGGATTTTCTCGGCTAAAGCCATCCCAACAGCATTAGCAATTCCTTGTCCAAGAGGTCCTGTAGTAGTTTCAACACCTGGAGTGATTCCATATTCCGGATGACCAGGAGTTTTAGATTTTAATTGTCTGAAATCTTTGAGATCTTGGATAGTTAAGTCATAGCCAGTAAGATGCAAAAGACTATATAAGAGCATAGAGCCATGTCCATTTGATAAGACAAATCTATCTCTGTCAAACCATTTTGGATTTTTTGGAGAATGCCTAAGATGCTTTCGCCATAGAATCTCTGCTATGTCTGCCATGCCAAGTGGCATTCCTGGATGTCCTGAAGCAGCCTTCTCCACACTGTCTACAGACAGAAATCTTAATGCATTTACAGTCCTGTTTTTGATCAATTTAAGAAAAAACCTCAGGTCAATTATATAATTGAAATTTAAAAATAAACGGGTATTAAAAAATTAAATGATTGAATTTGTAAAAATGCACTGTAATGGCAACTCCTTTATCATTACTAACAATGAAAAAATCACAAAATGCTCTTTTGAAAAACTCAATAAAAATAAAGACCTTAAATTTGACCAATTACTAATACATAAAGAAGATGACACCTCTTTTAGGGATTTAAAAATTTTCAATCGAGATGGAACACCTGCTCTAAACTGCATTAATGGGAAAAGGTGTATAAAGGCTCTATTGAATGGAGATAAACCAATAGCAAAAAATATTAAGGCCACTGTGAAAATTAATAATTACAAAGAACTTTTAGATGGATTTATTTATGTCGACACAACAAATTATCACATTGTTTGGGAGTCTGATAATTTAATAGATGATGATTTAGAAAATGAACATGAAAAAATAGGGAAATTCTTTAATTCAGATAATTTTAATTTAAGCATTTATAAACATGTTTCAGATGATAAGTTTCTAATAAGGACTTTTGAAGCAGGGGTAGGTGAAACGCTTTCATGTGGAAGTGGAAGTTCTGCAACAGCTTTTGTAATCTTTAGAAAGAATCCTTCGTTGGACAAAATTTTTTTAAATTCTAGAGGGGGTCAAATGATCTGTTATAAAGAAGATGATAATAAAATATGTTCAGAAGCAAATACTGAAATAATAAATAAAAGTAAATTTGATGAAAGAGAATATTTTTGAAAATTTAAAAACTTTTTTGAGAGTTAAAAATTACTCCAATCATACAATCTCAAACTATGAGAGAGATGTTAAGAGGTTTCTAACCTTTGCATCTAAAACAAAAATAAGTATTGAGTCATTAGAACAGCAAGATGTAACTTCCTGGATTTTTGATTTAAGAAAAAAAGGACTCGGTAATCGCTCTATCCTTAGAAATCTTTCTTCTTTAAGAAATTTTTTTAGATATTTAAAAAAGGTCGAAGAAGTAGACGAGAATGTTTTTGAAAATATTCAAAGTCCAAAACTTAATGAAACCTTGCCTAAGGCTTTACCGCCCGAAGATGTTGCAAAACTATTATCATTTGAACCAAAAACAATGTCAGATTTTAGGGACAAAGCCTTTTTAGAACTGCTCTACTCTTCAGGATTAAGAGTTTCAGAAGCAGTTGGATTAAATTTATCTTCTTTTGAGTCAAATTATTCCTTTGTAAAAGTTTTTGGGAAAGGAAAAAAAGAGAGGCTTATACCTGTTGGCAAATTTGCGCAAATAGCAATTCAAGATTGGATTAATTTTAGAGAGACCAAAGGAATCAAAACTGATGCTTTTTTTACTAATAAGTATGGTAATAGAATATCTGTGAGAGCTTTCCAGCAAAGATTATATAAAATCTCAGTTTCGCAAGGAATGCAACCTGTACATCCGCATATGCTGAGACATAGTTTTGCCTCTCATCTTCTTGAATCAAGTGGAGACTTAAGATCTATTCAAGAAATGCTAGGACATAGCAGCCTCACAACCACTCAAATTTATACTAAACTTAATTTCCAACAACTGGCGAAAATTTATGATGCCTCACACCCTCATGCTAAGAAAGAAAATTAAACTTATTACACTAGACTTGGATAATACTGTGTGGCCTAACAATAAGGTTATTATTGAGGCAGAAAAAGCAATGTGGGATTTTGTATTTACTAAATTTCCAGAAATATATAATGACTATGACGATAAGCGCATAAGTGAAATTAGAGTAACTTTAGTTGAAAAAAATCCAAATTTAAAATTTGATTTAACTTCTTTCCGTAAAGAAATCATAAAGTATATTCTTCAAGAAGTTGGAGCTGATGAAAGTGAAGCTACTTACTACAGCAACGAAGCTTTCAACGAATTTTTTAAATCTAGGAATAAAGTTCAATTGTATAAAGATGCAAAAATCATTATTGAAAGACTTTTTAGAAAAACAAAGGTTGC
Source organism: Gammaproteobacteria bacterium (assembly GCA_045563435.1). Lineage (GTDB taxonomy): Bacteria > Pseudomonadota > Gammaproteobacteria > Magnimaribacterales > TMED112 > TMED112. Next base: position 50,258 of record JBJLJD010000002.1, on the reverse strand, counting down.
TTCTCTATCGAATGGCAATGCAGACCTTAAGCTTATAGGTATAGATCATATATTTGATTTCTCAATTAATTCAAAGGATGTTAAAAGCAACAAACCATCACCAGATCATTTTTTGAAGGCATTAGAATTATCAAAATGCGAGGCAAATGAAGTTATTCATATCGGAGACTGTCCTATAAATGATGTGGGAGGTGCAAGAAATTGTAGCTTTAATACCATATGGTTTAATTCTGAGGGAAAAAAGTGGACAGAGATCTTTCCATGTGAATTACAAGCTAAAAACTGGAAAGAGGTCTACAATTTAATTAATAAAAATTTTATTTTGGAGAGAGAAAATGTTTAATCCGTTTGGAATGGGCAAAGATTTAAAAGGCATGGAAAAAATGGTGAAACCTGCCCTTGAGAAATTTATGAAAGATTCTGGTTTTGTTAAAAAAGATGAGCTAGAACAACTAATTGCTAAAGTTGATCAATTAGAAAAAAGAATTGAAGAATTAGAACAGAAAATCTAGTCGACTGTTAAAGCCTCGAGCATGTAATCTACTGAAGCTCTAATTTCTTCCTTTGAGCAATCCATACAAAGACCTTTGGCAGGCATTGCATTGTAGCCGTTGTAGGCATTATTTGTTAATGTCTCAACACCTTTTACAAGTCTAGCTTCCCATTGAGATTGATCGCCCAATAACGGAGAGCCAGCTAGCCCAGCAGTATGGCATGCAGCACAGCCAATATCATAAACTTCCTTACCACTCCTTGAGATAACTTCCTCGCCCTCTTGCGAGCCATTATCCACAGCAATAGTGCTTCCTGAAAATTTATTGAGTCTGTCTCTTACTTCATCTTCGTAGTCATCTGCAAAAAGAAGACCCGGTATTAAAAGTGAGAGGTAAATCAAATTTTTCATAGTTACTTTATTTATTTAAATTTTTTTATTTCAAGTTATTTATTCAAAAGAAAGATTATATTCTCTATCTCCTTACTCACATTTCTTTGTCTTGTCACAATATATTTACCATTAACTACAACAGTTGGTGTGCCTTTGAAATCAATTCCATTTTCAATAAGTTTTCTTGGAACGGCTATGGCATTTTTTGCTTTTATATTGATGCTAAAAGAGTTGTACACTCTCATAAAATTTTCAACATCAAGATTATGTCTTTTCGCAAAATTTTCGACATCTTTGTCACTACCAAGTGGTTTTCTTTTGAGCTGCCAGTCTTTAAATACTTTGTCGTGGACTTCATCACCAAGATTTAATGACTCAATGGTGTAAAAGGTTTTTGCTGCTGGAAGTCTAAATTGAGGAATCTTATTAACTTCAATAGTTGGATCTATTTCTTTAATCTTTTTAAGAGTATTTTCATACTCTAAACAAGCTGGGCAACCGTACCAAAAGATTTCAGTTACACCCTTTTCTTTGACCAATCCCTCAGGTATTTCAATATAGTCGACATTTAACTTTGGTTGAGCCAATAATGGAAAGGCAAATAGAATTATTGAAAACAATCTAAACATGCGAAAATGATTATATAACAAGTTTTTTCGAAATATGGACCGTCATACTATAAATTTAGAATTTTTTGCTAGTTACGAACTTTTTGAGCAAATACCAAGTCTCAATTGTCAGGAAATTGCATTTGTAGGAGCATCTAATTCAGGCAAATCCTCAGCTATTAATTTGTTGGCAAATAATAAAAAGCTCTCTTATACCAGTAAGAAGCCAGGGAAAACAAAGTTATTTAATTATTTTAAAAAAGATAATAATTTTATTGTTGATTTTCCTGGGTATGGATTTGCAAATATTTCAAAATCTCAAATCAAGTCATGGCAGAGGGAATTGCCCAGATATTTTGAAGAGAGAGAAAATTTAAAATATGCTTTTCTATTTATTGACTCAAATTCATTCTTTAAATCAAAGAAAATTAAAGAAACTGACATACAAATGATTGAGTATCTCAACAAACTCAATTTGCCATTTCATATCGTGCTTACAAAAATAGATAAGCTTAAAAATGGGCAAATAATCGAGGTTTCAAAAAGCTTTGAAGAAAATTTTCAGAGCTGTTATCTTTTAAGTAACAAAGATATTGGATTAGTAACGACCCTAGCAAAAAAAATCGATAAATTAATCTAATGAGCCTCACGCCAATTTAAGCCAAAGCCATACTCGACTTTTAGTGGCACATCAATCGAAGAGCTCTCTTCCATTAAATCAATTAAGTAAGAAATATTTTTTTCATCGTAATCTTCTGGAACTTCGAAAACTAACTCATCGTGAACTTGCAATATCATTTTTATATCCTTTTCATTCTTTCCAGATTCTTTAAAGATATTAATCATTGCTCTTTTAATAATATCGGCAGCACTACCTTGCAAAGGGCCATTAACTGCTGCTCTTTCTGAAGCTTGTCTTAGCATGTAATTTGGTGACTCAATATTAGGGACATGAATTTTTCTGCCGTAGAGAGTAGAGACGTATTTATCTTTTTTTGCTTGTTCAACAACATCTTTCATAAATACCTTTATAGAGGAGTATTTAGTGAAGTAATTTAGAAGAAACTCCTCAGCTTCAGCCCTAGATACTGATAATTGATTTGAAAGACCAAAAGCGCTCATTCCATACAGCAAACCAAAGTTAATGGTCTTTGCCCTTCTTCGCATTTCATCTGTTACATTTTCCATTTCAACTGAGAAAACCTCTGATGCTGTTCTTTTATGAATGTCCTCATTATTTTTAAAAGAATCTAGCATAATTTGATCTTTGGAATAATGTGCCATAAGTCTTAATTCGATTTGTGAGTAGTCCATTGCTAGAATCTTTTTGCCCTCTGAAGCCACAAAAGCTTCTCGTATTTTCACTCCCTCTGCAGTTCTAATAGGTATATTTTGAAGATTAGGTTCTGAAGAAGATAGTCTTCCTGTTGATGTTACGGCTTGCTGATAGGACGTATGAACTCTGGAAGAAGCATCACAAATTTCGGACAGCTTATCTGTATAAGTGCTTTTCAGTTTTGCCAATGACCTGTAATTTAGAATATCTTTGACAATAGGATTTTCGTTGGCTAATTTTTGTAACACACTCTCTGATGTTGAGTAGTATCCAGTGCTAGTTTTTTTAAGACCTTTTGTTTCGATTTTTAGTTTTTCAAAAAGTACTTCACTAAGTTGTTTTGGCGAATCAATATTAAATACGGAGCCGGAAGCATCATGTATTTTTTTTGCTAATTTCATAAGTTGATCACCAAAATTATTTGATAATTTTTTTAGATGTCCCGTGTCTACACGTGCTCCATCTTTCTCCATTAGCATTAAGACAATTAATAATGGGTATTCCATATTTTTTAAAATGTCTTGAGCCCCTTCATCAAGCAGATCACACAACTTTTCATATAACCGCAAAGTTATATCAGCATCTTCAGCAGCATAATTTGTTGCTTCTTTAATTGGCACATCAGCAAATGATTTATATTTCTTTGCGCCTTTTCCTATTACATCCTCATATTTAATAGTTTTAAAATTAAGATAATACTCAGAGAGTGCATCAAGGTTGTGTCTTGATGCAGTGCTGTTTAATACGTATGACATAAGCATCGTATCAGCAAGAAAGGACTCTAAGTAAATTCCTTCTTTTGAAAGAACTGCTAAGTCATATTTTAAATTCTGCCCTATAAGCTTTGATGAGTTTTTAGGAAGGATTTCTTTTAACCATTTTATTCCATTATCCTTTGAAAGATCTGTGCTCTCGTTATGTTCTAAAGGCACATAAAAGGCTTTTCCAGATTCAAAGCAAAAAGAAAAACCAACTATTTGTGCAATATTTACATCCAATGACGTTGTTTCAGTATCAAAGCTAAAATAGTCACAATTATTGAATTGAGATGAAAGTTTCTTTAGCTCTTCAAGAGATTTTACAGACTTGTACTCTACACTTGCGCTCTTATTATCCTCATGTTCAATAAATGTATTGAATTCTAAACCCTTATAAAATTCTTGTAGTCCACTACTATTTGCTTTTGGAGTTGAGATGTCGCCTTTTTGAAGTTCTAAATTAATATCACTTTTTAAGCTGACCAAAAAGAGATTCCTCTGTAGAACATTTTTTTCCTCTCTAAGATTTTCACCAACTTTTCCCGTGATATTTTCAGCATTTTTTATAACTTCATCCAAAGTTCCGTATTCATTAAGCCATTTAGCGGCAGTTTTTTCTCCCACTTTTGTAATTCCTGGGATGTTATCTGATTTATCTCCTACTAAAGCTAGTAATTCAGCCACTTTATTTGGAAAAACTCCAAATTTTTCTTTTACACCATTTTCATCGAAGAATATATCACTCATTGAATTATGTTGAATCACATTTTTACTCACTAACTGAGTTAGATCTTTGTCTGGAGAAGATATTAAAATTTTATCTTCAGTAAGATTAGAGACTAAAGTAGCAATAACATCATCTGCTTCAACGTCTTCAACTTCCTGAACTGTAAAATTAAATAGACCACATAATTTTTTTATATCCTCAATCTGATGTCTAAGCTCATTGGGCATTGGAGGTCTATTTGCTTTATATTTTTCATAATAATCATTTCTAAAATTTTTTCCCTTTGCATCAAAGACCATAACCATTGGTGTTTCAGGATACGTTTTTATTAATTTATTCAACATCGCTGCAAATCCTCTAGTTGCTCCAGTAGGTTTACCAGTTGATGTAGTTAAAGGGGGCAACGCATGGAATGCTCGATAAATGTAGGATGTCCCATCTATTAGAATAACGTTCGGTTGAAAATTCATAGAAGTATATATAATACTTAATTGTGAAAGCATTTTTTCAAAACTATTTAGATTTTTTTATTACTTTTTGCTCGGGATTTGTTGTTCTAAGTCAATATTATCTTGAAAACATAGAGGGCCTTACACCATGTAATCTATGTTTAATTCAATCTTATGCGGCTCGAACTATTTTTATAATTTTTCTGTTAAAGATTTTAACGCCGATATTAAAAATTTATTTTGATATCCTTGGAATCTTGGCCTTAACTATAGGTCTGTCAGCAGGAAGTAGACAAATATATTTACAAAATTTACCGAAGGATCAACTGCCTGATGGTTTATGTGACATGCCTTTTGATGTTGTATTTAATATTTATCCATTTTTTGAAGGTATTCAAAAAATTTTCATTGGTAGCAGCAAGTGTGCTGAAGAAGTTTGGACGTTTTTGTCTTTAAATATTGCCGAATGGTCGACAGTCTATTTTGCTTCAATGATTTTATTAATACTGTTAAGATACCTTTTAATTTTCACAAATATGAGTAAATAAATATTGGGCTACCTTTAATGTCAAAAGAACAAATTTTATCTAATTCTAAACTTATTGAAGAAGCAGTTGCTAATGATGAAGGAAAACTTGCCAGCAACGGCGCATTTCTAGCCTTAACTGGAAGTAGGACTGGCAGAAGTCCAAAGGATAGATTTATTGTAGAAGAAGCGAGTACTAGGGATCAAATTGAATGGGGTGAGGTTAATCAGCCTTTTAATTCAGATGATTTTAATAATCTATGGGATAAAGTTTCCGATTATCTAAGTAACAAAAAACACTACAAAACAGAAGTTCATGTTGGTTCAAATAAAGATCACTATATTCCAGTAGAAGTAAAGTGTGAAAAAGCATGGCATTCTCTCTTTTCAAAATTAATCTTTATTGTTCCTAATAAATATAACTCGGAGAATAAAGAAGTTTGGCAGTTACTTTCGGCGCCTAATTTTATTTGTGACCCTGAAGTTGATAAAACAAATTCTGATGGCTGTGTGATAATCAATTTTCATAAAAGAAAGGTTTTGATTGCTGGTATGAAATATGCCGGTGAAATGAAAAAATCTATGTTTGCTGTACAAAACTTTCTATTGCCTGAAAAAAATGTACTTCCTATGCACTGCTCTGCAAATCAAACCTCAGATGGACGAACAACATTATTTTTTGGTTTATCTGGAACAGGTAAAACAACGCTATCGGCAGATCCTAAGTGTTCGCTTATTGGAGATGATGAGCATGGATGGGGCGATGGCACAGTCTTTAATTTTGAGGGTGGTTGTTATGCTAAGTGTATAAAGCTTTCCAAAGAAAATGAACCATTAATTTGGGATGCAATTAAGTTTGGGAGTGTGTTAGAAAACGTTGATACCGATATTCAAGGTAATCCTGATTATGATAGTGATAAATATACTGAGAATACTAGATGCTGCTATCCAAGAGAGTTTATTGAAAATAGCGTCCCAGAAAATGAAGGAATAGAGCCAGATAATATTATTTTTTTAACTTGTGATTTATCAGGAGTTTTGCCACCAGTAAGCATACTTAATAAAACTTCAGCTGCTTACCATTTTTTAAGTGGTTATACAGCTAAAGTAGGCTCTACCGAAGTAGGAAGTACAAAATCAATGGATTTTACTTTTTCAACTTGTTTTGGAGCTCCTTTTTTTCCAAGGCCTGCTAGTGTTTATGCAGATCTACTTATTAAGAGAATTGAAAGGATGAATACAAAAGTTTACCTCGTAAATACTGGGTGGACAGGAGGAGGATATGGGGTAGGAAAAAGATTTCCTATTCCTGTTACTCGAGCAATTATCTCAGCTATACAGGATAATGATATTGATCATACTGATACTCATCATATAGAGTCTTTAAATTTAACAATTCCAAGTAAAATACCTGGAGTAGATGAGAAATATCTAAATCCAAGAAATGCATGGGATGATAAAGATAAGTATGACTCTGAATCCAAAGAATTGGCACAAAGATTTAAAGAAAACATTAAAAAATTTGAAGTAAGTAAAGAGATTCTTGCTTCTGGTCCAAAATAATAAGTATTATTGTTTCATGGTTGCAATCAACCGAGATAAAGTTAAAGCTTTCTTAGCATCTGATAAAAAAACATATAAAGGCTTAGAAAAAGAAAATCTTCGAACAGACAAAGAAGGCAGAATTTCAGGTAAAAATTTTCCTAGCAATATAGGCAGTCATCATTTCAACAAATATATCACTCTCGATTATTCAGAGCCTCACTTTGAAATTGTTACTCCTACTTTTGAGGATAATTTAGAATTATTTCAATTTTTAAAAGATCTTCATTTGTATTTAGAGCAACAAATTGAAAACGATTTTTTGTGGAATTATTCAATGCCACCAAAGTTTAAGAAAAAATACATTACTCTACCGCCTTCGGGAGATATAAATAAATCAAAATTGGCCTATCTTTACAGATTAGGTTTAAGAAATAGATATGGAGATAAGATGCAAAGTACAGCAGGCATTCACTTTAATATATCATTCTCTAGCTCTGTGATAGATTCTCTTGGCGGAGATAAAGACGAAATCTATCTCTGCGCGTGCAGAAATTTTCTTCGTATCTTTCCCCAAATTTTGAGAGTTATAGGGGCATCACCTGTTGCTCATAAATCCTTTATTAAGGATAGAGATATAAATGCTGAATTTCTCAATAGAACCGACTGTTTTTTGCCTAAAGCCACATCATTGAGAGTGAGCAAATTAGGATATTACTCAGAAGAACAGGAACAGAAATTCATCAATTTTAATTCGCTCAAAGATTATCTAGAAATAATTAAATACTACATAAATGTTCCAAATAAAAGATTTAAAGAGATTGAAATTGAATTAACAAATCCAAAACAAATAAATAATGGGACAATTCAAATGGAGAGTGAACTTTATAACCACATAAGACCGAAAGGAGAGTTTACAAAGAATGAACGTCAATACAATCAATTAAAAAAAGGAGGAATAAAGTACCTCGAGTTACGCTCTATAGATTTAAACCCTTATACACCTTTTGGTATCTCACAAATTGAAATAGAGTTTCTAGAACTTTTAACAATATATTGCATTTTGTGTGGTAATGAAAAAATCGATCCTATCGAAGAAATTAAGATCAAAGAAAATATAAGACGAGCCTCTGAATCTGGTCAGGATTGTAATTTAATTTGCAGTTTTGAAAAGGGTGATGCAGAAAAAAGCATTAAAGTATTAACACAAGAATTTCTAGAATCACTTGAAAGCCTATCAAATGCAATTGGTTTAAAAGAGAACCATAAAAATATGTTTAAAGAATTTTATAGAAGAAATGAAGCGCCATTATCGAAGCAAATTATTGATGATTTATCAAATAATTCAATCGTGAATTTCATAAGCTCTAAATCAAAAAAACAAAATTTAAATCTTTCTAAAGAATTTTTAAAAAAAATGTCCTTAGAAGCTATAACATCGAAAAAAGAATACTTGGATCAGCAAAATAACGATAAGATAGATTTTGAAACTTTTTTAGAAAACTATAGAGGGGAAATCAATTGAAAATTCTGCATTGTAAAGAATTCGGTCCGGTTGAAAATCTTGTTTGGGAGAATATTGACTCTCCTGAGCCCGGAGATGATGAGGTACTAATATCAGTTAAGACTGCAGCACTTAATTTCCCCGACTATTTAATTGTTCAAGGCCTTTATCAATTTAAACCTGAATTTCCTTTTGCACCAGGGAATGAAGGAGCAGGTGTAATAAAAAAAATTGGAAAAAATGTAACAAAATTCAAAGAAGGTGATCGTGTTTATTTTATGTCTGCTTATGGAGCTTTTGCTGAAGAAATTTGTATGCATGAACTTGGTACCTTTGCAATTGAAAAAGACACATCTTTTGAAATGGCTGCATCATATCAAATGGCATATGGAACCAGCTATCATGCCCTTATGCAAAGAGGTGAGCTCAAGAAAGATGATGAATTACTAGTATTAGGGGCATCTGGTGGCGTGGGATTAGCTGCTGTAGATATCGCAGTTGCGAAAGGAGCAAGGGTTGTAGCTGGTGTATCAAATGAAGAAAAGGCTCAAATTTGTCGTGATTATGGTGCTTCCGATGTTGTTATATACGGAGAGGGTCCCAAAGATAAAGATGATTCGAAAGCACTATCATCAGAATTAAAGTCAAAAAGTCTAAAAGGTGGATTTGATATTATTTATGACCCAATTGGTGATTGCTACACGGAACCAGCATTTAGGTCCATTGGTTGGAAGGGAAGGTATTTAGTGGTTGGTTTTGCAGCTGGACAGATACCTAAATTGCCTATAAATCTTTCACTTTTGAAAGGGGCTTCATTAGTTGGAGTTTTTTGGGGTTCTTTTACTGGACGTGAACCTGATTTAAATGCTAAAAATCTAAATGATATTAATCAAATGCTTAAAGATGGTGAAATTAAACCTCTAGTTTCTAAAACGTTTCCAATGGAGAGAGCCGTTGAAGCAATAAATCTTATTGGAAATAGAGGTGTAATAGGAAAAGTAGTTCTTACAAATGAATAAAAGGCCCTTTTAAACAGGGCCTTTTAAGATTTACTCTTTAACCCAAGCTTTTATGGGGGTAACCATCATTACATTAACAACAGTTCTGTATTCATCAACTTCAGCTGCAAATTCCAGAAACTCTTTGCTGCTAAATGTATCTTCTGACCCTGACATCAATTCTGGCATTGAAGGACCACCATTAAATGCAAAATGTGATACACGACCGTTACCAGTAACATGAGTCACAAGCCCTGACGAGCCAGGAGTTTCTTGGCTTTCAACTAATGAACTCCAAGCCTTTGCATAATCGCCCCTTTTCATTGGATCAACAAAAAGGTCATACTTTAAGAAAACGCTATCTTTTGTCCAATCACCTTTTTGAAGTGAAAGTTCGCCAATTCTATTGAAATAATATTCTCCATGTGAGGCGTCACCAATTGCCTGAACAAATTCTAGACCTGCAGCACAACTATTTGCTAATTGAATTGCTTCATTCATGCTTTCATAGTCATCAAAGCCTGAATAAAAAAAGTGTGACATGCCTGAGCCATCCAACTGCATTAACACTAACCCTCTTGATTTTGCTTGCCATTTTTGGCCGCAATCAGAAGAAATGAACTTATCAGTTGCTGCAACAATTGCTAATGGATTCTTTGCTTTTATATAGTGAAATTCTCCTACCTCACCACCAGGCATAACTTTATGATCATCAGCCAAAAGTGGAAAAAGAGTAAAAGATAAAATAAATAAATAAATAATTCTCATATTTCCTCCATATTCAATAATAAAACTATTTTTAAAAATTTTAAGGTTATTAACGTGAATTTACTGTGAATTTAATTTGTCTGTAACAAAGACTTTGTTACTAACGACATGGCTCTGCTATCAAATGGCCCCTTAAATATTCCCATAATATTTGCATCATTATCTAGAAGAACTAAATGATTGGTGTGTGAAATTACTCTTTGACTCATATGATTTTGGACGGGTTCTAATTTTTCTATTCCGAGCTGGTAGCCTAATTTCAAAACTTCAGACTGCTCACCAGATACTCCTATAAAATCATCATTAAAAGCAGTTACATACTTCTTTAGTCTCTCAATGGTGTCAATTTCCGGATCGAAACTTATTAAATAAAATGCAATTTCATCTGTATCAATTTTTTCGAAAAGCTGTCTCATAACAGACATCATTACCGGACACTCAGTTGGACATGTGGTGTATCCAAAATATATAAAGTTTATGTCATGCTCTCGTAAATTTTCTTTAGTAAAAATATTATTATCATGATCCTTTAACATAAATTCTCTAACTTCTTGTGAATCGCCATACTTGTAGAAACCATTTACCTTCATCTCTTCGATAGATAGCACTCTAGGTATACTTATTCGCCAAAATGAATAAGAGGTTAGTGCAATAACAATAGCAAATAATAAAATTGTAAGTTTATTTTTAGACATACAGGATTAATAAGAAGTCGATATAAGTTGCTAAAAAAAACAAAAACATATATTTAACAGAAAAATTAAAAATTTTCATAGAAAGCATATTTTCTCGATCATTAAGATACGCAACACATAAATAAATGAAATAAATGTTCAATAAAGATGTAGAAACTATATAAAAAATTCCAGTAAGGCCATAAAGAAATGGAGCAAGCGAAGCACCAAATAATAGAACAGCGTAAATTACCATTTCAACTTTTGTTCTTGCCACACCTTTAGCAATTGGCATCATTGGAACACCCTCTTTTTTGTATTCATCAATTCGATCTATTGCTAGAGGCCAAAAGTGAGGAGGAGTCCAAAGAAAAATAATTAAAACGAGTGTTAGTGGTAGTAATGAAATTTCATTTGTCACTGCCGTCCATCCTATTAATGGAGGTAACGCACCTGATAATCCTCCTATAACAATATTTTGCGGAGTCGCCCATTTCAAATAAATTGTGTAAATCAGACTATAAAAAATGAATCCGAAAGTAGTTATTAATAATGTCAAAATATTTGAGAAATAGAGCAAGAGAGATGAACCAAGAAATAAAAGTATAGAAGTAAAAATTAAAGCATTTAACAAAGTGATGTTTCCTGATGCTAGAGGTCTATTTTTTGTCCTCTGCATATTTTTATCAGTTTCTTTATCAAAAATTTGATTTAAAGCTGCTGATGAGGCTGCTAGGAATGCAAATCCAAGTAAACTCGCAAGACCTGAAATGACATTACTATAGAAATTTGTTGAAAGCATCATCCCCACTAATGCTGTTAGTGTTAAAAGAAGAACTATCTTTGGTTTGCAAAGATCAAGATATTTATTCAGCTGCATCAACTTTTCTATAACTCAAATACATAATAACAATCATGCACAGAAACAACATAACGCCAAAAATATTATGGGCTACTGCATTCCACAAGGGTAAATGGCTCAAAACATTATTTATACCCAAGAAAACTTGAAGAAAAAGAATTGCACCAAAAGCTCCTATCAAGGGTAAGGTTTCTTTTGATTTCAACTTAAATATAAGAAAAAGAGAGTATAAAAATACAACTACTGCGCCAATTCTATGTGTAATGTGAATTGCAACCCTAGCTTCATTACTCATCTGTCCGAACAAGTAATTAGGACCTATAGTTTGAAAAAGATTAAAAGCTTCTGTGAAATTTGTATTAGGTATTAATTCACCTTGGCAATATGGTAGGTCTAAACAGGCTCTTGCAGCATAATTTGTTGATGTCCATGCTCCTAAAAAAATTTGAAAAATAATTAAAACAAAACCAATTATTATTAAATGTCTGTTTATTTTGAGAATTTCGAAGTTGTGTTGCAGTTTGAGTGATCTTAAAAAAATAACAAGAAAAATTGATGTAGTTATCATTGCTCCAAAGAGATGTGTGGTGACTATTAAAGGATGTAGTTTTAAGCTCACTGTTAGGTAACCAAATATTCCTTGGCCTATGATTATTGCAAGCAACAGGGATGAAGTAAGGATATGTCTTTTTTCTTTAATAGATATAAATAGTAGAAAAATAGCGAGAAGGCCCAGAGAGGCAGCAAAATATCTATGCACTACTTCAGGAATTATTTTGTCAATTTCAACAGGAGAGTCCGGATACAATTGTTCTGCCATTTCAATTTCCTGGCTAGTGGTTGGAAAAGTAATAAATCCATAACATCCAGGCCAATCAGGACAGCCAAGTCCAGCATCTGCTAAACGCGTCCAGGCTCCAAGACCAATAACAATAAATGCAAGAAAAACTCCTAAAATTGATAAAATTTTTGTTGTAAGAATATTCATAATAAAGTTTTTATGTCCTCAAAAACCTCTTTAAAATCGAGCTCATTATTAAACTCTTCCATTACAAAGGAGAAATCATCTAATAAAAATAGAGATTGATTTTCGAAAGGATTTTTACCAACATTCAAAAGCAAATTTTCAAATTCTCGATCTATATCTTTAACAAAAAAAACATTTGGAAATTTTGCAGATAATTTATTAATTGGTTCGGAATTGAAGTCTTCTTTTAATACAACAACTCTTTTAAGTCTGTTCATTTTTCTTCCAAGAGTTGTATTGATACTGAAGGTAAATTTTAATTTTTCTTCTGAGGCTTCTAAATTATCAAAGTTATCAAAATAAACTAAGTACCATTTTCCTTTTCTAAAATTGAAAGAGTCTCCATTAATATTCTTGAGTTTAAAAAGATTAGTTTCGAGGGGAGGTACAACTAATTCCCCATTGTTTGACGTGCTTGTAGGTTTATAGCCCAAGTAAAAAGTAAGAGTAGAAGCAGTAATTACCACCAATGGGGTAATTAAAATAACTAATGCTAAACCTACTCCTTTATTCATTCTTTTTTAAAAATGCAATTAGTGTCATAACAACTAGAACAACACTTAAGCCAAACCATTGAATTGCATATCCTATGTGTTTACTCGCACTCATACTTATTGGCTTTTCAATTGGTACAAGTTTAAATGGGTCTGATGGAGCTAAATTAAACAAGAAATCATAAATTTCTTTATCCTCTAGTCCTCTTTTGCGTTTAATATTTGCAAGATTAAATTCTTGAATAATTCTTGAATCACTTTCATTTATTTCTTTAGCAAAGGCATTCTTATGCTTAAGCATTACATTGCCTTGTATAAAGAAAAACCCTTCAGGTACAAAAACTTCTGGAAGGTCATTCTTCAATGGTTTTCTCTCGATAAATCCTCTGTTAACAAATATATTTTCTCCAGTAACTAATTCGAATAAATGGTAAACCTTATATCCGGCCTTGCCATTATTTATCGCATTATCCTCATAAATAATCTCATCTAGATAAAAGCCCTCACCGTATACCGGCTCCCAATTCCTATATTGGGAAGAATTTATCAATTGAATTGGTGGTTTTTTAATAAGCTCTGCGTATTGATCCATGATGTTATTTTTTTCGTCAGCTCTATTTATCTGCCAAATTCCAAGTAAAATTGTGATAGGGAAAAAAACTAAAGAAAAGAATAATATTCTGAATTTAAATTTATGCATCTGTTAAAATGGTAGTGTGCTTAAAACTGTAATAATCATACTAGTTGTTCTTGTAATAATAAGCCTCTTCTCGAGTCTTGTTTTTCTTTTTTTAGATAAAGGTAATCCTAAAAAAAAACGCATAATGTATGGACTTGGGTTTAGAGTGACTCTTGGTGCCATCATATTAATACTCATAACTTACGGGATTTTTACAGGTCAACTGGGCAATAATGCGCCTTGGGGTTAAATAATATAAACGAATAAAAATAGGCAAACCCAGACCACATCAACAAAATGCCAATACCAAGAAGCTGCTTCAAAGCCAAAATGTTCTTTTTCTGTAAAATGCTTAAATCCTGTTGATCTAAATAGCTGTGTTAAAAGAAAAATCCCACCGATTAAGACATGCATACCATGAAATCCAGTAAGCATAAAAAAGGTTGTTCCATACACACCAGAATTTAAAGTTAATCCAAGATGAGCATAAGCCTCGTAGTATTCTGCTGCTTGAAGAATTACAAAAATAAATGCTAAGCACACAGTAATTCCTAACCAAAAGTTAAATCTTTTTCTATTGTTTTCTTTAAGTGCCATGTGTGCAAAGTGAACTGTTCCACTTGAACTAAGAAGAACGATTGTATTCCATAATGGAAGCCACTTAATCATTCCACTTATTCCGTGCAGATACATAGATTCATCAGGACCTTTTGTAACTGCTTGATCGCCCATAATGCTTTGCTCAGGAGTTATCATAGGTGGCCATGTCGCCTCAAATTCCGGCCATAATAATTCTCCAGCAAGACCTTTTTCTCCCTCACCACCAAGCCATGGTACTGCAAATTGTCTTATATAGAATAATGCACCGAAAAAAGCGAAGAAAAACATTACCTCTGAAAAAATAAACCAACCCATTCCAAATACATAAGAATTATTTAACTGGGGTGTATCCAAACCAGCTTTTGACTCTTTCATAACAACTGAAAACCAAAAAGACATAGTAATAATTACAGCCAGCAGACCAAGAAGGAGCATTGTAGAACCATTACCAGTAATTGCGTTAGCAGCGCCAAACCCTGCAAAAAAAACAGAAACCGCAAAAATTATTGGAATAGCACTTTTCTCAGGAACATAATATTTTTGAAAATTGTCAGTCTTACTTTCCATGATTCATATTGTCTGTTAAAACACGATCTGTTTCAAAGAGTGTATAGGATAGATATATATCATTTACGTTATCTCCTACTTCGGAACTTACATAAAATCTAACTGGCCATTCTTGCCTCTCATAAGGCATTAGAACCTGTTCTTCAAAACAAAAACATTGAATTTTTTTTACATTATCTGCAGCTAAACCAGGTGAAACCGATGGAATTATAGTTAAAGTTAATTGTTTATCAGTAGTGTTTTCTGCAATATATGATGTTTTGCTCACCTTATCAGTCCACACCCTTACCTCATTAGAGGAAGGGAAGAAATTGACTGGCGCTGATTCATTAACTTGACTTAAAAACTTTATTCTTATTTCCCTTGAATCTTTTTTTTCTTCTTCATCTTTTACAAAAAAAGATGATGGACCATATATTTTTCCATTTAGACCTGTGATCTCACAAAAGACATTGTAAAGAGGCACCAGCATAAAAGAAAAAAAGAACATAAAAATTACAGCTGAAACTAAGTAAAGAAATATTCTGCTTGAAAAATTATTCTTAGCCATTTACTTTTGGTGGGGTTTCAAATGTATGATACGGAGCTGGAGAATCTACAGTCCACTCTAATCCTTCCGCGCCATCCCAAACCTGTGCAGTTGCTTTTTTACCCGCAAAAACAGCCTTAATAACAATGTATAGGAAAAGCAGCTGTGACAAACCAAATAGAAATGCTCCAATCGATGAAACTGCATTCCATTCTGCGAACTGTAAAGCGTAGTCAGCATATCTTCTTGGCATCCCAGCCAAACCTACAAAGTGTTGTGGAAAGAAAGTTACATTAACACCAATAAATGATAGCCAAAAATGAAGCTTGCCCATTTTCTCGTCGTACATATTTCCAGTCCATTTTGGAAGCCAATAATATACAGCAGCCATTATTGAGAAAATAGCACCTGGTACCAACACATAATGAAAGTGTGCTACAACAAAATAAGTATCATGATATTGAAAATCAGCAGGTGTGATCGCTAACATGATGCCAGATAGACCACCAATCGTAAATAAAACAACAAAAGCTATTGCAAATAGCATTGGTGTTTCATATGTTATTGATCCTTTAAAAATAGTTGCAACCCAGTTAAAAACTTTAACACCAGTAGGAATAGCAATTATCATTGTCGCCCACATAAAAAATAATTCAGCAGCGAGTGGCATTCCAACAGTAAACATATGGTGAGCCCAGACAACAAACGATAGTACAGCAATTGAAACCATTGCATAAACCATAGACGAATGTCCAAACAGAGGTTTTCTTGAGAAAGTTGAAATAATATGAGAAGTTATTCCAAATGCAGGGAGAATCATAATATAAACTTCAGGATGGCCAAAAAACCAGAAGACATGCTGAAATAAAACTGGGTCTCCACCACCTGCAGCATCAAAGAATGATGTTCCAAAATATGCATCCATTAATAGCATTGTCACTGCACCAGCTAGGACTGGCATAACAGCAATAAGCAAATATGCAGTTATTAACCAAGACCACACAAACAACGGCATTTGCATTAATGTCATACCAGGCGCTCTCATATTCATAATTGTGACAATTACATTAATTGAACCCATTATTGAAGAAATTCCCATTATGTGAACAGCAAACACAAAGTAAGCAATATTAGGGTAATTTGTTGATAAAGGTGCGTAGAAGGTCCAACCAAAACCAGGCAAGCCTCCCTCCATAAAAGCAGTTGAAAGAAGAATTATAAATGCTGAAGGAAGTAGCCAAAAACTTAGATTATTCATTCGTGGCAACGCCATATCTGGTGCTCCAATTTGCATAGGAATAAGCCAGTTTGCTAAACCCACAAATGCTGGCATCACTGCACCAAATATCATTATTAGTCCATGCATAGTAACTAGTTGGTTATATCTTATGGGATCCATAAGCTGTAATCCTGGTTCAAATAGCTCCGCTCTTATCCCCATAGCCATTGCACCACCTGTTAAAAACATAAGAAAACTAAACCACAGATAAAGTGTTCCAATATCTTTATGGTTGGTTGTGAAAAGCCATCTTAAGATCCCTTTTTGAGGTCCATGATGGTCGTGATCGTGATTTTCAATTACTGCACTCATAATTACTCCTATAAATCTCCTTTTTTATAATCAACAATATCTTTAGGAACAACAATTGTTCCATCGCCTTGTTTATCATTGTTCCAAGCTAATCTTGTGAAAGTTATTACTGCTGCCATGTCAACTTCATTAAGCTGCTCTGCAAAAGATTGCATTTGGCTTCCTCTAATTCCTTCCATAAGGATTTCTATTTGGCCGGTTTTATCATTCATTACAACGTCACTACCGGCCAATGCTGGATAAAAACCTGTAATTCCTGCTCCATTAACTTGATGACATGCTGCACAACGAGTTTTATATATTTCTTCGCCTTGAGTGTACAGCTCATCAGCGGTCCATTCTTTTTCTGTCAAAAAAGCTAGTTGCTCCATTGCATCTCTTTTTTCTGCAACCCATTCATCGTATTCTTCTTTAGTAACTGCACGCACCACTATTGGCATGTAGGCATGTCTTTCACCACAAAGTTCTGTGCAATTTCCTCTGTAAATACCAGGTTCGTTAATTGTTGTTTTTGCAACATTTATAAAACCTGGTATAGCATCTTGCTTGACAGCAAAGTCACTCATGTACCATGAATGGATAACATCATTACTTGTTATTAAAAATCTTATTGGAGTATTTACTGGCACCACTACTTCTTCATCAACTTCAAGCAAATAATTCTCACCCTTTTCTACTCTGTTGTATTCATACTGCTCTGGAGGAGTAGTTAAGTTAGCAAAAAAACTTAAAGGCTTGTTACCTACCTGCTCATCTAAATACTTATATTGCCACTTCCATTGCCAGCCAACTACTTGAATGTCCATACCGCCTTCTTCAGCTTCATGGTCATATATTTTCTTCAATGTAATAGAAGCTGGAACAGCCATTGCAACAAGAATTAAAGTTGGTATTACTGTCCAGAGTATCTCAAGTTTATGATTTTCTTTAAATTTAGCCGGTTTTTTATTATTACTTCTCCTATAGCGCCACATGGAGTAAAACATAAAACCAAATACAATAACGCCTATAGCTACTGTAACGAAAAATATAGCCATGTGAAGGTCAAATACCTCTTTACTGATGTCCGTTACGCCCACGGGCATATTCACATCTAGCCAATCAGCTGATGTGTAAAAAGATGTTATAAATAATAAGAAAAGCCCTAACTTGATCCTCATTTACGCATATATTACTATAAATATCTCTTATGTCGAGTAATAAACGACACTAATAGTCACTTCTAATCATTCATTATTTTAATAGATTCAAGATCTTTATCATCCCTAAGCTGAAAATAGCTGCAGGAAATACATTTAACTTCGGAATCATCATCTTTAAGAACTATGCTATCCTGCTCTTTACAAGAGGGACATATAGCTCCAGCAATAAATTTATAACCTTTCATTTTCAATTCTTACTTTAACATCAGAAGTATCAGGTTTATAACCAAACCATCTGTTCCATGAAAGTGCAGCCTGTTCAATTAGCATGCCTTCACCTGAATTAAAACATGTATTTTTTTTCAAAGAAATTTTCTTGTAATGCATATTTGTTTCGTTTTTATAATTAATATCATATATGTGTGCAAATTTTTGAAAGTTTGTGTTCAAAATAATCTCAAAAATTTCATTATTCATTTCTGAAACACATGAAATTACAAGGTCAATTTTCTTATCATAATTATTTTTAAATTCTAAAAAATCCCTTTGGATTTTTTTATATTTGTTATTAGATCTATTCCACACTATAAAATTACATTTGCTAAATAATGAAGAATTAATTATTGAGATTCCAGCACCACCTAGTCCCAGTAACAAAATTCTTGTACCAGAATTTACCCTAATATTTTTTTTTGATAAATCAGTGAAAAGTCCCTCTGCATCGACTGAGTCAGCTTTTATTTCATTATCGATTTTGTAGAGAATATTGGAAGGTGGCGCATTATAGAATTTTCCCACTTCCTCTTTAAATGGTTGAGTTATATTTAAACCGTGTCCACCATTTTTAAAAAAATTATTTATAAAAGACAATGAGTCTTTTTCTATGTCAAAAATTTTATATTCAATATCAATATTGCTTTGTTTAGCGAAGAAATTATGAATTTCAGGTGATAATGAATAAGAAATTCCTTTGCCAAGAACCCCTAGTTTATATTTCATATCCATTGATGCTTTTTGGATATTAAGTTGTAAAGTTTTTGCTCCTCACTATTTAGATTTTGGTCAAATTTATAGCGCCATGAAACTTCACTTGGCAGAGACATTAAAATTGACTCTATTCTTCCTCCAGATTGAAGTCCAAATAAAGTTCCCCTGTCATACAAAAGGTTAAATTCAACATACCTTCCTCTTCTAAATATCTGGAACTCTTTTTGTCTTTCTGTAAACTCAAGGTCTTTTCTTTTATCTAAAATATTGTTGTATCCCGTTAAAAAAGACTCTGCAACACTTTTGGACAACTGTAATCCTTGTTCAGATTTTTCAAATGTTTGTTTTTCATAAAAAATACCACCAACACCTCTATGCTCGTTTCTATGTTTTAAATAGAAATAGTCATCACAATTATTTTTCCATTCTTGGTATTTATTTTTTGACGCAATTTGGGCTTGCTGATGCCATGATTTACAATCTTCTTCAAATGGAACGTAAGGTGTTAAGTCAAAACCTCCTCCAAACCATTCTTCATTAATTTCATTTTTCTCATTGAAAGTCGCAAAGTACCTTACATTCAGATGTGAAGTTGGTATGTTTGGGTTTTTAGGATGAAAGACAACTGAAACTCCAGTTGCAAAATATGGAGCGTCTTTATACCCCTCACCTCCAACAGATGATCTGGGCAAAGAATTGCCAGAAATTTGCGAGAAATTAATTCCCGCTTTATCGAAAAATTTACCACAATCTACAACAACTGAAATGCCGCGACCTAATGACTCTTTTTCCCATTTATCAACTATAATTTTTTCTTTGTGTTCATGACAATAAAATTTATCTATTAGTAATTTATGAATTTCTTGAAAGTTTTCTGCTATTTTATCTAACATATGTATCTGTCTTTAAATCATAAATTCTTGATGATCTATTTTCTCCACCTAAAGGGAGGTTAAGAATACCAAAAATTTTATTAGAAAAAACTGTTTTAATTTGTTCAACATTTTTACACACACTTAAAGATGATATGTTTGCTGATGTAGAAACAATTTCTTCACCAACCTCTTCAAGTAAATCATGAAGAATTTCTATTTTTGGAATTCTTACCGCAATACTGTTATTTTCATTTAAAGGAACAATAATTGTTGTAAAACTTTTTGAAAGTTCTTTAATTTGTTTGATGTAATCTTTTTTCACATCAAATTTTTTCCTTAAATCGTCAACACTTTTGAAAAGTAGAATATATTTTTTATCTTCAGGTCTTTGTTTAATTTCACTTAATTTTGATATTACAGATTCATTGTTAATGCAGCCAATACCCCAAACTCCCTCTGTTGGATAAGCAATGATTTTTTTTTCTTTAATCCAACTTGCTGCTAAAGATATCTTGTCAGTCTCTATCAAGATTTTTATCTTTGAGAATAGTTTTCTCTCTTAACTCTGCTTTAAAAGAGTTAATTTTTTCTGCTAAGTCGCCATCGCTCGCTGCTAACATCTGTGCAGCGAAAATCCCAGCATTTGTTGCACCAGCCTTTCCAGCTGCAAAAGTTGCTACTGGTACACCTGCGGGCATTTGTAATGTGGATAAGATTGCATCCAAGCCATTCAACGAACTGTTTGCTGATGGAACTCCTAAAACTGGACTTGCTGAATTTGCGGCAATAGCACCAGCCAAGTGTGCTGCCATGCCGGCAATTCCTATATAAACTTTACAGCCTCTATCTTTTGAATTTTTCAAATAATCTACCAATACATCCGGAGAGCGGTGGGCAGATATGACTTTTAATTCACAAGGAATTGAAAAATCTTTCAAGGAATTAATAGCAGCTTTTCCCAATTCAACATCTGAATCAGAACCAAGAATTACAGAAACTTTAATTTCGTCCATATAATATTAATAATAACAAAAATGAATAAGTTAAACATTTTAACATTTCCTGACCCAAGGTTAAGGAAAACTGCTGAACCAGTTGTAGATTTTAACGATGAATTAAAATCTATGGCATCCGATATGCTGCATACAATGTATGAAGATAGAGGTATAGGTCTAGCTGCAACTCAAGTAGACATCCACAAGAGATTAATTGTAATTGATTTATCTGAGGACAAAAGCAGTCCTTTATATATAGTAAATCCTGATTATGAAATTTTAGATGATACTCTTGAATTGTCGGAAGAAGGTTGCTTATCAATTCCTTCTTTTAGGCAGGAAGTTAAAAGAGCAAAGAAGATAAAATTAAAATACCAAGACTTAAATGGTTCAGATAAAGAGTTAACTGCGCAGGGTTTATTAGGTTTTTGCATACAGCATGAAATTGATCATCTAAACGGAAAATTATTAGTAGATTATTCATCGTCTTTAAAGAGGAATAGAATTAGAAATAAGCTTTTGAAGCTTAAAGATGAAAAAAAATAGAAAGATAAATATAGCTTTTGCAGGTACCCCTGAAATTGCATTCGATATATTCGAGGAATTATCTAAGAAAGATTTTCAAATAAACTTTATTCTCACTCAAACTGACAAAAAAGCTGGCAGAGGTGCTCAGATCAAGAGTTCTAAGTTTTTAGAAAAAAAAGGGATATATAGGGTTCTCCAGCCTGAGAACTTAAATGATGATGATTTTAAAAAAATTATTCTTAATCACAACATAGATCTTCTTATTGTTGTGGCCTATGGCAAAATTTTACCAAGCTGGCTCTTGAAATATCCTAAATATGGCTGTTTAAACGTTCATTTTTCTATATTGCCGAAATGGCGAGGTGCAGCGCCTATGCAAAGAGCTATCGCGAGTGGTGATAAAAGCTTTGGAGTAAGTTTTATGAAAATAGAGGAAAAACTGGATACAGGAGGAATATATAAAACCTTTTTTACAAAGAATCATGGCCAAGATATTTACACTCTAGAGAAAAAGTTAGTTGAAATTACCAATATGAATTTGGGGAATACTATTATTGAAATTTGTTTGGAAAAAATAATACCTGAAACTCAAGAAGAAGAAAAAGCAACATATGCCGATAAGGTCAAAAAAGAAGAAGGGTTGATAGATTGGAATATAGATTCGTCTCAGGTATTAAGAAATTTTTTAGCATTCAAAAAGTGGCCAGGTAGCTATTTTAAATTAAATGATGAATTAGTAAGAGCAGTAAACATAGAGAATATTAAAACTATCACTGGTAATCCGGGGGAAATTTCCTCTTTCAATAAAGATGGCATGACAGTTTGCTGTAAAAAAGGAGCGATAAATTTAAAAAGTGTTCAGTTTCCAGGCAAAAAAGTAATTTCATCAAATGATTTCTTTAATTCAAAAAGAGATATAATTTCTCTTAAGGAAAATTTGATTTGAAAATAATCATACTTGGTGGTGGTTCGATAGGTGGCAGCGTTGCTACAGAGTTATCCACCGAAGATAATGACATTGTTGTAATAGACAACAATGAAGCTAATCTTGAGCCACTCAAATCAAAAGAAGGAATTAAAACAGTTCTTGGGAATGCCACCTCTCCTAACACCCTCTCTAAAAGCAACTTAGATGAAAACAGCTTACTTCTTTGCCTTACAGATTCAGAAGAAATAAATCTTTTGGCATCAATAATTGCAAATGCAAGATTTGATGTGAAGAAAATAATTTGCAGATTAAAAGGATCTGAATACAAAAAAATCGCTAAGAAAATTGCAAGTAATGTTGATTTTTTCATTAATCCTGAGGATCTCATTACTGATGAAATAAAGAGTCTTTTAAAACATCCTGGCGCTCTTGAAATTGTAGATTTTGCTGAAGGAAAAATTAAGCTTGTAAGTGTCTACGCAAAAAAAAGCGGCATATTAGTTGGTCGCCAAATAAAAGAATTAAATAATGATTTGCCTGATTATGAAACTCGTATTCCTGCTCTCTACAGGGATGAAAACCTCATAATACCGACAGGTGATACAACTATATTAGAGGGAGATGAGGTTTTTTTTATAGCTGATGAAAAGCATATCGAGGACGTCACCCAAGAGCTTCAGAAACTTGAAGACAAGTACAAAAATATTTATGTTGTCGGTGCAGGTAATATTGGCACGTCATTGGCTTCTAAAATAAATAATGACTTTAACTTAAAGGTAATAGAAAAAGATTCAGAACAAAGCAAGATTGCTTCTGATCTGCTAGATGATGTTCTAATTTTAAATGCTGATGCAGCAGATAAGGATTTCTTAGCTAATGAAGGTATTACAGAATGTGATGTTTATGTAGCTGTTACCCAAGATGATGAAACAAATGTTTTGTGCTCATTAATGGCGAAAAAATTAGGAGCAAAAAAAACTATCACCATTATCAATAATGATGCCTACTTTGATCTGGTTGGCAAAAATGAGCTAGACATCATCATTTCGCCAGTACAAATAACTGTTTCATATATTTTAAAATATGTAAGAAAAGGTTCTGTTTCGAATGTTCATAAAGTTAAAAAAGGAAAAGCGGAAGTTTTAGAAATAACTATTGATAATTCTGCTAAGGGCCTAAAAGGCAAAAAAATAAGTGAATTAGAGATGGGAGACTCTATTGAGATTCCCTGTCTGCAAAGAGGAGAAAGTGTAGTTATAGCCCATAAAGAAACAGAGCTTCTTGAGGGAGACCATCTAATAATTTTTTACAAGGATAAAAAAGCTTTTGATGAGTTTTATAACAGATTTAAATGATTAGTTTTCTAAAATTTTTAAGATTCTTAGGTCCCTTAACATTGTTTTTTGCAACATTTGTAATTTTACCGCCTCTAACTATGCAGGCTTTTGCATCACAGGTGGAAATAATTTTTTTATCACTTTTTATAAGTTGTTTGATCTATGGAATTTTAATTGAGATTACTCTCAGAAGAAAAAAATTTATCTATACCCCCAGAGATGGTTTCTTAATTACATTTTTTGGTTGGGTTTTTGTTTCTATTCTAGCTTCTCTTCCATTCTTCTTTAGTGGAATGAATTATGCAGATTCGATATTTGAGGCTGTCTCTGGTCTTACAACCACCGGCTCAACAACAATATCTAATCTTTCTTCATTATCGGAGTCTCTTCTTATTTATAGACAACTGCTTCAATGGGCAGGAGGTGTTGGCTTAATAATTGTTGTTCTTGCAATAATACCAGCAGCCTCTGGTGGAATTAGAATACTTCAAGCTGAAACATCTGGTTTTGCCGAGAATAGCTTTTCTCCAAGGCTTAAAAAGACAGCAAGATCACTACTTAGATTTTATTTAGGAATTACAATCCTTTGCGCTATTTCTTATTGGCTTGCTGGGATGAGTTATTTTGAGGCTATATCCCATTCATTTAGTACTGTTTCGATTGGGGGATTCTCTATTTATGATGATAATTTTGGACATTTTAATAGTCCCCTAATTGAGGGCATAGCAATTATTTTCATATTAATATCTGCAACAAATTTTGGATTACATTTTTTATTCTTGCTAAAAAAAGACTTTAAATTTTATGTAAAAAATGATGAATTTAAATTCTTTTTATTGCTTATTCTTGCAGCGACAATATTCTCTGTCTTGGTCTTACTATTTAATGAGAAAATAGGTTTAAGTGAGTCACTGAGATATGGAATATTTCAAACTATATCAATAATTACAACAACAGGATTTACTATTACTGACCTTGATAATATGGGCATTTTATTGCCTATATTAATCATGCTTTTATCCTTTGTAGGTGCTTGCTCAGGATCAGTTGGAGGGGGCATTAAGGCATGGAGAATAAATATTCTAATTAGATTAGCCTTTGATAATATAACTAAAATTATGCACCCTACTGCAGTCAGCACTATAAAATTTAATGGTGAAAAAATTGAGCAAAAGCAAATTGAGTCTGTTTTCTCTTTTGTTGCAATTTATGTTCTTATTGCAATTCTATTCTTGATTGTTTTAATGCTTCAGAATATTGATTTTTATTCTGCTTTCTCTGCTGTAAGCGCAACGTTAAATAATCTTGGGCCTGGTCTTGGACAATTTTCAGATAACTATTCTAGTTTAGAGCCAGCCGGAAAGATTACACTTTCTTTAGCAATGATTATTGGGCGGCTTGAGATTTTTGGTTTTTTGTTATTATTGTTTCCCTCTTTTTGGAGGAATTAATAAATATTTCTTTTTTCTTTATCTAATTTTCTGAACTTTTTATATTCCCATCCATACAGTTCTGGAGATTCTTTTATAGCCTTCTCAAAATATTGATTCATGGCATCAGTTGTCAATTGCTTACCAATATTTATTACATTAAATTTATATTTTTTTTGTAAACTTTTTGAAAAGTAAACAAAATATATGTTGTGTGTGCCTTTTTTAGAAAGCTTTTCTATTAGATCAATGCTGAAACATTTTTTACCAAAGAATTTAGAGTATTTTCCATTAAAATTATGTGGTACTAAATCAGATGCCATTGCTAAACTTTTCTTATTTAAAAAATTCTTGTAAAGCTGAATCATGCCCTTCTCATTTGCGGGGATCATGTTTGCTTTGAAAAAAGTTCTTGATGTCCTAATGATCTTATCAAGCTCATTATTCTTTGCTGGAGTATAGATAATATCAAGTTCTTTAATTTCCTCAGAAAGCAGATTTAGCATCACATCAACACACCCCATGTGAAGAGTGAAAATTAATTTACTTTCACTCTTTAAAAAAATTTCTTGATCAGGATTATATTTTTCAATCAGCTTCGAGTAATTTTTTGGATTGCCCCAGACGTATGGATAATACATCATGCTTTCTGAGGTTTTGTCTATGGATAATCTTAAAAGCTTATTTGAAGCCAAATTACAATGATTTAAATTTCTTTCAGTTACTCTTTTTTGTGGACTATTTAATCTAAAGAGTAATATTGAAATAGCTAACGAGATTCCATTGATTAAAAATAATGGAAACATAGATATTGTTTTAAAAATTATGAGAAACATTCTTAAAATACTAGAATACCTCTTATAGTTAATTAAAAAAATGCCTGCAACAAATATTGAGGATCTTATAGCTCTCTGTAAAAGAAGAGGTTTTATATTTCAATCCAGTGAAATATATGGTGGTACTCAGGGTTTATATGACTATGGTCCTTTAGGTGTCGAATTAAAAAATAATATAAAAAATTCTTGGTGGAAGTCGGTCGTATATGAACGTGATGATGTTGAAGGGCTTGATGCAGCAATACTCACAAAGCAATCAGTACTAAAGTATTCTGGTCATGAAGAAACTTTTACCGATCCATTAGTGGATTGTAAATCCTGTGGTGAAAGATTTAGAGCTGATCAGGTCCCTGATTACTGTAAAAAAGAAGATTTAACTGAACCTCGTCAATTTAATTTGATGTTTAAAACAAACATAGGTCCAGTTGATGATGGCAAAACATTTGCTTACCTAAGGCCTGAAACAGCTCAACAAATTTTTACAAACTTTAAAAACGTTGTTGACTCAACTTCTAGAAATGTACCATTTGGTATTGCTCAAATAGGAAAGGCTTTTAGAAATGAAATTACATTAAAAAGTTTTATCTTCAGAGT
Organism: Gammaproteobacteria bacterium; assembly: GCA_045563435.1. Lineage (GTDB taxonomy): Bacteria > Pseudomonadota > Gammaproteobacteria > Magnimaribacterales > TMED112 > TMED112. The sequence continues at coordinate 23,481 of JBJLJD010000002.1, read as the reverse complement.
AAGAGAATTTGAACAAATGGAATTAGAATTTTTTGTAGTTCCTGGTACAGATGAAGATTGGCATAAAAAGTGGGTTGAGTTAAGAATTAATTGGTGGAAGAAACAAGGAGTTCCTAAAAAAAGCTTAGAACTTTATGAAGTGCCAAAAGATGAATTAGCACATTATTCTAAAGCTACAGTTGATATCATGTACAAATTTCCACACGGAGTAGAGGAGCTGGAAGGCATTGCTAATCGGACCGATTTTGACTTGGGTTCTCACTCAAAGAATCAAGATGAACTAAGCCTTAAGTCAAAGGTTTCTGAAAATAACGAATCAAATGCTAAATTAGCATTAAAAGATGAAAATAATAACTGGATGGTTCCATTTGTTATTGAGCCCTCAGCGGGTGTTGATAGGGCTATTTTAGCTATATTAAACGAAGCTTATCATCTTGAAAAAATAGAAGATAAACAAAGAGTTGTTTTAAAATTAAAACCGCATCTTTCTCCTATAAAAGCAGCTATTATTCCTTTGAAAAAAAATGACGAAAAGATAGTAGCAAAAGCCAAAGAAATAAAGAATAAATTACAGTCTCTAGGCCTGGGAAGAGTTCTATTTGAAAACAGCGGTAATATTGGGAAAAATTATCGAAGACATGACGAGATAGGAACACCAATATGTATAACCATAGACTTTGAAACCTTAGAAGAAGAAACTGTAACAGTTAGAGATAGAGACACCATGTCTCAGAAAAGAGTTTCAATTACTGATTTGGAAGAAGTGTTTAAAGATTTATTTTAAACATCAACATTTTCGGCTCTTAAGGCATTCTCATCAATGAACTCTCTTCTTGGTTTAACTTCATCGCCCATCAAAGTTTCAAAAATATCGTCAGTTTCTCCTACATCATCAATCGTAATTTTAACAAGCCTTCTATTTGTTGGATCAAATGTTGTTTCCCAAAGTTGTTCTGGATTCATCTCGCCAAGCCCTTTATATCTCTGTATTTCCGGAGATCTAGAGTTTTCATTATCATCCTTCCTTATGTCTTTTAAAATCTCATCTTTTTCTTCCTCGTCTTTAGCATAATGAGTCTTGCCGCCTTTTTTAATTTTATATAGAGGAGGGAGAGCCATATAAACATGACCTTTTAAAATCAAATCTCGCATGTGTCTATTAAAGAAAGTAAGTAATAATGTTCTGATATGAGAACCGTCTACATCAGCATCCATCATAAAAATAATTCTATGGTATCTAAGCTTTTCACTATTAAAATCATCATGCCCTATTCCAGTGCCCAAGGCAGTTATTAGCGTGCCAATTTCATTTGATGCCAGTACTTTATCTAGTCTTTGTTTTTGAACATTAATTATTTTTCCTTTTAAAGGAAGTATTGCCTGGAAACTTCTATCTCGTCCTTGTTTAGCTGAACCACCAGCTGAATCTCCTTCGACAAGAAATATTTCAGACTTTTCAGGATCCTTCTCTTGGCAATCTGCCAATTTGCCTGGAAGCCCACCAAGGTCTAGAATTCCTTTCCTTCTTGTCATTTCTTTAGCTTTTCTAGCAGCTTCCCTTGCATATGCAGCCTCAAGTATTTTCCCTAGAATTTCTTTTGCTTGTTGTTTGTTTGCTAATAAGAAATCCATAAAGTAATCATTTATCAAGGTTTCTACAGCTGGTCTAGCTTCTGACGAAACTAGTTTATCTTTTGTTTGAGAAGAGAATTTTGGGTCTGGCATTTTCAAGGAAATTACTGCCATCATCCCCTCTCTTACATCTTCACCAGTAAGTTCAATATCTTTTTTCTTCATCATGTCTTCTTTTTTAATAAATGTTTTTATCGCTCTAGTAAGTCCGCCTCGAAAACCAGCCATATGCGTCCCGCCATCTACCTGGGGAATATTATTTGTAAAACATTGAACATTTTCTGAATAAGTATTTGTCCATTGAATAGCAACTTCTACCCCTATTCCCTTCATATTGGCCTGAGCGGTAAAAGGAGTGCCAACTGGCTCTTTTTTTCCTGTTAAATAATTAACAAATTCAACTAAGCCCCCCTCTGACTTAAAATCAAATTTCTGATCCGTTCTTTCATCAATTATTGTTATTGCGATACCAGAATTTAAAAAAGAAAGCTCTCTGATTCTCCTTTTAAGTGTCTCAACATTAAATTCTGTAAAGGCAAATGTATCTTTAGATGGTAGAAAGCTTACTTTAGTACCAGTTTTATCACTTTTTCCGTTTTCTTTTAAATCTGTTTTGGGTGTGCCTTCAGCATATTCCTGATAATATTTCTTCCCATCTCTTTCAATTTCTAAAATCAACTGGCTGCTTAAAGCATTTACTACTGATACCCCTACTCCATGTAAGCCTCCTGAAACTTTATAGCTGTTCTCATCAAACTTTCCACCTGAATGTAGAGAAGTCATTATTACTTGTGCTGCAGGTACGCCCTCCTCATGCATGTCAACAGGAATTCCTCTACCATTATCAGATACAGACACGAAACCGTCTTTCATTAATTTAACTTCGATGTAGTCACAAAACCCTGCTAAGCCCTCATCTATTGCATTATCGAGGACTTCAAAAACCATATGATGCAAACCAGAACCATCGTCAGTATCACCAATATACATCCCGGGCCTTTTTTTTACAGCTTCTAAGCCTTTTAAAACTTTAATGCTTGATGAATCATATTTATCTTTTGACATTTGAAATATCTCCTTTTTGTTCTACGTAGAACAGATTAACGTTAAATTTGTGATCAAAAGCTATTTTCTCTATAGAAGTCAATATAGCCTGGGTATTCATATTATGAAGATATTTTAACATTAAATGTTGGTTTTCCTTATCTAATTCAGAACAAATGTCATCAATCAACACTACTGGTTGGATTTTAAGACTTTTTTCTATAAATTCCTTTGATACAAGGTGAAGAATACAAGAAAGGACTTTCTGCTGACCCCTTGATAATATTGAAGAAGCATCGTCTTGATCTAATAAAATGTCAAAGTTTCTTTTATGTAAACCAACTAATGGTTTATTAATCATAAATTCTTTTTCAAAATTATTTTGAATATGCTTTTCTAAGCCGATATTTTCATCAAAACCAGAGTTATATTTAAAATTTATACCTTTGAGCCAATCATTTTTACCAAAAAAGTCCGAAAGGTTGCTATTTGAAGTAAAAAAATTATTTAAGTCATTTATTAAGATCTTATTTAATGTAGTTATTTGTGGCTCAATTTCAATTAATGCCTTATTCCAAATTAAAATCTCATCTTTTTGTCCATTTTTAAGACAAAAAAGACGTTGTTTGTGTATTTTTATGAGTTTTTTATGCAAATCATTAAAATCTTGTTCTACGTAGAACAAAATTTTATTTAAATACTTTCTTTTATAATCTGGTTGTGCATCAGTAAAAGAAAATTCTTTATTTTCAACCACACAAGTTGGAAATAACATCAAAAGTTCTTTTCTGGCAATTTTTTTTTCGTTATTTTCATCAATAGCTTTTGAGCTTGTTTTGTTTTTAGTGGTTCTAATAGTTTTCTTGCTGCCAGTGATTAATACTTCACCTTTTAATTCATTGTTTCTTATTATTTGTTCAGTTTTTGATGTTCTAAAACTTTTTAGGGAAAGCCCAAAGTAGATTGCTTCTAGTAATGATGTTTTTCCGGAACCATTTTTTCCGTAAATTGCATTAATCCCTTTATTTAAAGGCAATTCAGCAAATTCATAAGACCTTAAGTTTTGTATTTTTATGTTCTGTATTATCACTAAAGGCGTACTGGCATTAAGACTAAAACTCTATTATTATTTGTGGTTTTCATTAGAGCGCTCTTTTCATTACCAAAACTCTGTATAGTTATACTTTTGTCTTCAATAGTGTTTAGCATTTCTCGTAAGTAGTTAACATTGAATGCAATTTCAAATCCCTCATTTGCAACCTCAAGCTGAAGCTCTTCCTCTGCTGATTCTTGATCGTTATTACTAGAAAATATTTTTAATAAATTTCCTTCTGACTTAAGTTTCACGCCTTTAAATTTGTCATTTGATAAGACTGAAACTCTTGAAACAATATCAAGCAATTCTTCTCTGTTTACTTTAATTTCAATAGAATCTCCAGAAGGAATTACTTGGTTGTAATTTGGAAAATTTGCATCAATTAATTTTGATTTAAAAATAAAACTAGATGAAGAAAAAACGATTCTATTTTGATCAATAGAAAACTTAATTTTCTTATTTTCTTTGGGAAGTATTCTCATAAGTTCCATACAGGTTTTTCTTGGGATAATTCCACTAAACTCTGCTTCAGAGTTAAATTCTTTTTTATACATTGCGAGTCTGTGAGCGTCTGTAGCTACCATTTTAAGTGCCCCCATTGCACATTCAATATATGTTCCATTAAGATAATGTCTCCAATCTTGGTTGCCCATTGCAAAGCTTGTCATTTGAAAAAGTTCTATCAATTCCTCTGAATTAATTTCATGTGCATTATCAATTTCAGTAGATGAAAATTCGGGAAAACTTGAAGCTTCCATTGTTACAAGATTGTATTCGCCAGTGGAAGTTTTAATTTTAAATTTCTCTCCTTCTTCCAATGAAAAAGATATGTTGCCATCTGGGAGTTCTTTAACTATATCGCTTGCTTTTTTTGCTGGTATTGTAATTTCTCCTGGTTTCTCAACTACAACATTTTCAACATCCATTTCTAATTCTATTTCTAAGTCTGTGCTTAACATATTTAAACGATTTGCATCTGCTTTGATTAAAATATTGCTTAAAACAGGCAGCGTTTGTTTTTTATCTGAAACTGCTGAAAGTGATAATAGTGCTGAATCTATATCTTTTTTTTCAAGATTAAATTTCATTTTACGCTGAAAGGTGTCTTCTTAACTTTTTGAAATCTTCTTCGATTTCTAAATTTGTTTGCATTAGTTCTTTAACTTTTTCACATGCGTGTATTACTGTCGTATGGTCCCTACCTCCAAAAGACTCACCAATTTCTGGGAGGCTATGGTTTGTTAATGACTTAGCTAAAGACATTGCAATTTGCCTTGGTCTAGTTACAGACCTGCTTCTTCTTGAAGAAAGAAGATCTGAAACTCTGATGTTATAGTATTCTGCAACAACTCTTTGAATATTTGGAATTGTCACCATTCTAGCCTGTATCGCTAAAATATCTCTTAATGAGTTTTTTATTAGATCAATATCAATTTCGGCATTTGTAAAACGAGCATTAGCTGCAACCCTTGTAAGAGCTCCTTCAAGCTCTCGGACATTTGACTTAACCTGGTCTGCAATAAAAAAGGCACATTCATCTGAAAGAGATAGACCTATATCGTTTGCTTTTTGCATTAATATTGCAGCTCTTGTTTCAAGTGCTGGAGGGTCTATTACAGCAGATAACCCCCATCCAAAACGTGACTTAAGCCTTTCTTCAAGGCCCTCTATTTCTTTTGGATATCGGTCACAAGAGAAAATCATTAAGTTGCCATTTTCAATCAAGCTGTTAAAAGTATGAAAAAGCTCCTCTTGTGATTGCTCTTTACCGGCGAAAAATTGTATGTCGTCAATTAGAAGCGCATTAAGCCCCCTGTAAAATTTTTTAAACTCATTCATTGCTCCCAACTGTAAAGCCTTTACCATTTCACTTACAAAAGTTTCAGAATGAAGATAACAAATTTTTGCATCTGGTCTTTCCTTTTTAAGCTTATTTCCAACAGCATGCATTAAATGCGTCTTTCCTAAACCAACTCCGCCATATAAGAAGAGTGGATTGTATTTACTACCTGATGCCTGGTCTGCAACCTGCTTTGCTGCAGCAAGTGCTATTTGGTTTGACTTACCCTCAACAAAGCTCTCAAAAGTATAATTATCATTTAAACCTGTTCTGTCATAGCTAGTAATATTATTGGTTGTTTGTTGAACTGCTAAATTTAATATAAACCTGTTTCTACCAATGCTGCTTTCAAGAAGATTCACCAATTTTGGCAAGTATTTTTCTCTGAAAAAATTTTCTATAAATTCGTTTGGAGCATATATATTAAAATTGTTCTCCTTTAAATCAAATTCAAGTGGCCTGACCCATGAGTTATATTCGGGGGCATTCATTGATCTTTCTAATTCTTTGACACTTTGATTAAAAATATTTACTGTTGATAGCTTGTTAGACATGACGATAAGTTTATAATACTAGAGCTTTGAAAAACATGTAATAAATATATTGTTTTTCTGTGTATAACTTGTTGATAAAAAATGAAAAGAACCCTAAAAGTAACGAATTTAAAGAGAAAGAGGACTCACGGCTTTAAGTTAAGAATGTCTACAAAAGCTGGAAGAACTATTTTGTCTAGCAGGCGCTCAAAAAAAAGAAAAAGCTTAAGTGTTTAGTTTTTTTTATGCCTAGTAAAAAACAAAAAAAAATAATACTAATTAACAACTGTATTGAAATAGGGCTAAGTGAGTCAGGCGGACCTTTTTCCATGATAAGAATTTCAATTCCTAAAAAAATTGTTAAAAGCGCTGTTCAAAGAAATAAAATTAAAAGGCAAATTAAAGAAATTTATAGATGTAACTTTCAAAAAAATCTTAATAAAAATTTTTTGGTAAAATTTAAAAGAGAAGACTGTGTTTTTAAAAAGGAATTAAAGGAATTTTTTTCAAATGTTTAATCCAAGATCTTTATTTTTATTAATTTCGCTTTTATTGGTTATGCTCCTTGTTTTTGATTGGGGAAATGTGAGCAAAGAGCAAAAAGTTGAGGTCTCAAAATCTGCTCAAGAAAAAACAGATTTAGATCTGTTCAAAATTAGCAATGAATCATTAGAAATTTTTGTAGATTTAGAAGATGGGAGTATAAAAGAGGCATATTTAAAAGAAAAGAAAATAAACAATGGTCTTGAGAAGGTGAGGCTGCTTTCAAATGATGAGTTTTTAAGATTTTATTTTAAATCTACAATTTCTGGCTTTAGCCCCAGAGGCTTTTCAGTTCTAAATTCTTCTAATGATTATTTAACAATTCAGGGGGTGGATGGGGTTGGAAATGTATTAACAAAAAAAATAACATTTTCTAATAAATACAGCCTTCTTGTTGAAGACAGGCTTGACTTATCAACCTCCACAATTGGTGTAATTAATTCCTTTAAGACCTTTTATAGAGACGAAAAAAAGTCTGTTGATTATGGCACTTCATTTTCGCGAGATCACCTCGCCTTTAGTACAAGTGAGGATGTGTTTAATGATGAAAGCCTTAGGTCTGTTGACAGCAGGGAAGATTATATGGGCCATTGGGTTGGCCACTCTCAAAAACATTTTGTAGTTGCTGTTTATGATGATGTAAATCAACAAAAAATATCTCTCTATCCTAAAGACATTAATGGCATGTACAGGTTTGGCATATCAGAGCCAATGAATTTTGAGGGGAGCTCTTATATCTCTGAAACTAAGCTTTATCTAGGTCCTAAACAAAAGGATGTTCTAGAGGTTGTCGCTCCGCACTTTAAATACAACCTTGATCTTGGTTTTGTTTATGGAATAGGGGAGTTTTTTATTATTGTTTTAAATTTTTTATATGGTCTCGTGAACAATTGGGGAGTTTCAATTATTTTGCTCACAGTGCTTTTTAAGGTTGTGTTGTCGCCATTACAAATTATGCAACTTAACTCTATGCTAAAGATGAGAAAGCTTTCACCAAAACTCCAAGAACTCCAAGAGCGATATAAAAACGACAGGAATAAATTAAGCATGGAGATGATGCAGTTGTATAAAAGAGAAAAATTTAACCCGGCAGCCGGCTGTCTTCCTTTGTTTGCTCAGTTTCCAATATTTATCGCTATGTTTTGGGTTACTAGAGAGGCGTTTGAGTTTCGGGGAGAGTCATTTTTGTGGATACCTGACCTTGCAGAATCAGACCCTTATCTTATTGCTCCAGTATTAATGGGTTTAATGATGTTTGCTTCTCAAAAGTTAATGCCCAAACCTCCTCAATCTCAAGGCATGCAGGCTCAAATAGCACAACAAATGATGGTTGTTTTTCCGCCTATGATCACGATAGTTTTTTTATTCATGCCTGCAGGTGTTGTGATCTATTCTGTGGTAAATATGCTTCTATCAATAATTCCCCAGGTATTAATAATGAGCCGCGCACAGTCTGAAAGTGGATAGAAAAGAAGACCCTATATATGCGCTGGCTACTCCCGAGGGGGTCTCTGCAATATCAGTTATAAGGATTAGCGGACTATCAATTTCAAAAAACTTTTTTAACTTTCTTGGCATACAAAATAAAAAGCCTGGGGTCTTTTTAAGGAATATATCTTTAAACGGCTTCACTGAAAAATGTCTTGTTTTATATTTTAAAGCCCCGCAATCTTACACAGGTGAAGATGTTATAGAAATTCAACCTCATGGAAGCATGGTTGTAGTTTCAGAAATTCTAGATGTGTTAGATAGGTTTGGTTTTAGAGAAGCGCAAGCAGGGGAGTTTACTAAGAGAGGCTTCATTAATAATAAATTCACTATTGAAGAGGCGGAATCAGTCGCAGTTAATATCGGAGCAAACAGTGCAGAAGAATTAAGAATGTTGGAAGATTTTAGGTTAGGAAAGGTTGGTCATTTTTTCTCAAGCGTAACAAAAAAAATTGAAAGCTTATTAGTTACCATTGAGTCCCAGCTTGATTTTTCTGATGAAGGCGCTGTTGGAGCTATTAATAAGGAAAATATAAAAAAAGAAGTGTTTTTATTAAAAAAAGGTTTGGATGATTTTTTAGAAAAATATTCTCCATTTCGGTCTGAAATTATGAAAAAGAAAGTTGTGTTGGTTGGTCGGCCTAATGTAGGGAAATCATCTTTGTTTAATTTATTAGTTAAGGGGAAAGTGGCTCTTGTGAGTGATGTGCCTGGAACCACAAGAGATGTTGTAAGAAAAAACCTGTTTTTAAAAGGTGTTGAAATAACACTTGAAGATACAGCCGGAATTAGATCTGGCAAGGTTTCTGAGATTGAAAAAATGGGAATGGCTTTAACTAATGAATCTTATAAATTATCAGATCTTTGTTTAGAGGTTTTTGAACCTGAACAAATAATAGAAAAAAAATTTAAAGAATCAGTCGTAATTATAAATAAATCAGATCTTTTAAAAGTCCGCCCTAAAAAAAATGTATTGTACGTCTCTGCTAAAACTGGTGACGGCATAGAAAAACTTAGAGACCTGATATATAAACATGTCAAACCCAACCCAAAACTCTCATTAGTAACTGAAAGAGTTTACAAGGCTGTGATTAAAGCAAATAACAGCATTGAAGCGGTGATGGATGATGATGTTTTTGAAATTACTGCTCAGCAATTAAGAGATGCTTTGTTGGAATTAAGGTATGTGTATGGAAATTTTAATAACGAAGAAATTTTAGACAGAATTTTTTCAAAGTTTTGTATAGGTAAGTGAAAAATTGTTTGTATTTTGTTGATATCTTTTTATTAACAAACTGTTAACAGCATCATATAGCTAAAAACACAAATTAACTACAAAATAAACACAGGAACTATTTCCTTTAAAGAACGTATAAAAACCATATAATTTACACTTATTAACAATTAGGTTAGACACTAATAATAACAATAAAAATAATATGACATATATATTTGATATATTAATAATAGGGGGCGGACATGCAGGCGTTGAAGCTGCACTTATTGCTAGAAAAATGGGACGCCAAGTTGGTCTTGTTTCTTTAGATCATTCAAAAACGGGAAGGATGTCATGCAATCCAGCCATTGGAGGAATGGGCAAAACTCACATTGCAAGAGAAGTCGATGCTTTGGGCGGCTATATTGCCGAAGCAACAGATTTAGCCGGAATTCAGTTTAGAGTTTTAAATAGAAAAAAAGGCCCAGCAGTACAAGCAACAAGAGCACAAACAGACAAAGATCTTTACGAAAAAATTATCCAAAAAAAACTTAAAGAAAAGGGAGTTGCTTTGATCGATGATGAAATTATTAATTTCAAAAAAGAAAAGAACAAAATCATTTCTGCCTTATCAAAAAATAATGAATATTTTGCAAAATCTTATGTTTTAACAACCGGCACCTTTCTAAACGGATCTATTTTGATTGGTCATGAAAAAAATGACGGAGGCCGCATTAATGAAAAAAAATCATCTGGCCTCGAGTGCTTTTTTGACAGCCTAAACTTAAAGTCAGGCAGGCTTAAAACAGGAACCCCTCCAAGACTTGATAAACAAACTGTAGATTTTAGTTATTTAGAAGAACAGCCAGGAGACAACGAAAGGCTTTTTATGTCATACCTTGGCGAAAAGAACAAACACCCAAAACAAACATCTTGTTACATTACTTATACAAACGAAAAAACACACGAGATTATCAGAAAAAACATCAAAAAATCAGCAATGTATTCAGGCCTAATAAGCGGCGTTGGGCCAAGATATTGTCCATCTATCGAAGACAAGATTATGAGGTTTGAAGACAAAGATCAGCATCAAATTTTTGTTGAGCCTGAAGGTCTTAAAGCTCATACAATTTATCCAAACGGAATTTCTACAAGCCTTCCCCAAGAAGTACAAGAAGAATACATTAGATCAATTAAGGGTTTTGAGGGCGCTAAGATAAAGCAGTTTGGTTATGCAGTGGAATATGATTACATAGACCCAAGAAACCTTGATAAAACCCTAAGAATTAAAAAACTGAAAAACCTTTTTTTAGCAGGTCAAATTAATGGCACAACGGGCTATGAAGAGGCAGCAGGCCAGGGAATAATTGCGGGCATAAATGCTTCTCTCTTATTAGATGGAGACAGCTGGATACCAAAAAGACAAGACTCATATCTGGGCGTTTTAGTAGATGACCTTACAAGGTTTGGTGTAAGTGAGCCCTATAGAATGTTTACTTCAAGGGCAGAGCACAGACTTCTGCTAAGACAAGACAACGCTGATGAGAGAATGTTCAAATACGCAAAAAAATTTAAAACATTAGACAGGTTAAGAGAGGAGATTTATTCACGAAAACAGTCAGAAAAAAACAAAGCGAGGAACGTTCTTGAAAGAACAAAAGTAGATGTAGGGGGAAGGAAAAGAACAGGAACAGATCTTTGTAAAAGAAATGACTTTTCTCTTAAAGACCTTTCAAAAATTACTAAACTCAAAGGAGATAGTTTCGAGCAAACATATTTTGACATCAGATATTCTGGCTATATTAAAAAGCAACAACGAGAATTGGAAAAAATTAAAAATCTTGAAGAATTTAAGCTAGGCTTAATTTTTGACTACAAAGAAGTTATTGGCCTATCAGGCGAACTACAGGAAAAACTTAATCATCATAAACCAAAAGATCTTCAAGAAGTCACAAACATCGAAGGGGTTACTCCTGCAGCTATAAGTGTTCTTACAATTCATTTAAAAAAGATTGATGCAATTAAAACCAACTATTAAAAAAAGTCTCGAGATTTTTTTAGGGGAGGTGTTAAAACAAAACACAAAACATAACCTTACCGGATCCAAAACAAAAAAAGATTTTGAATTTCATATTGAGGACTGTGTTAAGGCAACAATTCAGACAACAAGCACTCTGGAGAAAATAGTTGTAGATTTTGGTTCAGGATCAGGGTTGCTGGGGATTGTTATAAAAATATTAAAGCCAAATAAAGAGGTTTTTTTAGTAGAAAGAAACTTAAGAAAACATCAGTTCCAAAAATTTGTTTTAACTAAATTGGGAATAGATGGAATTACCCCAATTCACGAAGATGTGGTTAACTTTTCTTTAGATAAAAAATATACCGCATGTTCAAAGGCATTTGCCTCAATAAAAAAAACACTGCTTATGACAAAAAATAAAAAAAACATCAAAAATTATTTATTTCTCAAGAAAAACGATGCAAATACTAAAAGAGAATTATTAGAAGCCAAGCCTTTGATATATGATTACAAGATGCATAATTATTTGTGCCAAAATGTAAAAATGACAGCTATTGAAGTAAATGACAATTAGAGTTGCCGTTACAAATCAAAAAGGTGGTGTTGGGAAAACAACTACAGCAGTAAATCTTGCCGCATCTCTTACAAAAGCAAAAAGAAATGTTTTGTTAATTGACATTGATCCACAGGGCAATGCCAGTTCAGCAGCAGGAATTAAAAAAAATTCTGAAAGCTCTTTGTACGAATTTTTTAATGGCGAGGAAAAAATTGAAAGCTTTATAATTGAAGCTTCTGGAGGTTACGACATTATCCCAGCCAACAATAGCCTTGTTGCAGCAGAAAAAATTATTGAAAAAACAGAAAATAGAGAAAAATATTTCAGCACACACTTAAAAAAACTTCCAAAAAAATATGACTATATTTTGATTGACTGCCCACCATCCCTAAATCTTTTAACAATTAACTCTATGGAATTTTGTAGAAACGTACTTGTTCCTGTTCAATGTGAATACTATGCCCTAGAGGGGCTAGTTACTTTAAAATCAACAATTTCTGAACTAAATGATGTTCTTGATTTAAAAATAGATATAGTTGCAATACTAAGAACAATGGCAGATTGGAGAAACCGACTCACACGCGAAGTTTCAGGTCAGCTAGAGAAGCATTTTAAAGAAAAAGTTTTAAATACAATCATCCCCAGAAATGTAAGGCTAGCAGAGGCGCCTAGCTATGGCCAATCGATAGTTGATTATGATATAAATTCTATTGGAGCTGAAGCTTTTCTGAGTTTATCTGGAGAGTTCATAAGGAAGTTTGAAAATGGCAAAAAAAACATCGCTTAACAAAGGACTAGAAGCTTTACTTGGGGACGTTGCAGAAAGCAAAAATTTGCAAAAATCTCAAAAAGATGAAAAAAAGGAAACTAAAGAACAATCATCAGAAGTAGTATTAAGCCAAATAAGGGCCAATCAATATCAACCAAGAACCTCTTTTGATCAAAAAAAATTAGAAGAACTTGCAGAGTCAATTAAAAAACATGGGGTTATACAACCAATTTTAGTTAGAAAAGATGGAAAAGGTTTTGAGCTTGTTGCTGGTGAAAGAAGGTTCAGAGCTGCAAAGCTTGCTAAATTAAAAAAAATACCAGTAGTTGTGTCGAATATTTCTGATGTCCAATCACTAGAAATTGCAGTATTAGAGAATATACAAAGAGAAGACCTTAACCCTTTAGAGGTGGCTAAAGGCTATCAAAGACTCAAGGATGAATTTGGCTACACGCAAGAAGCAGTAGCAAAAAGCGTTGGCAAACCAAGGAGCTCTGTAGCCAATTCTTTGCGTCTTTTAACATTATCACCGAAAATTCAAGATGAAATTGATAAGGGAGTTATAAGTGAGGGACATGCAAAAGTTCTTCTAAGTATTGATGGCGTGAAAGCTGACCAACTACTAACGAGAATAATTTCTGAACATTTATCAGTTAGAGATCTTGAGAAACAAATAACAAAGATCTCTCCACAAACATCAAATAAAGAGAAAAAATCTAGAGACGAACTTAATCTTGAATCGGCCTTAAGTTCACGCATAGGATCAAAAGTAACTATTGAGGATAAAGATGGAAAAGGAAAGATGGTCATCAAATATTATTCATATGAAGAATTAGATGGAATCATTGAAAAAATTTCACATTAGAGCTACAAACGAACATTAAATTAAATTACAATTACGTCACCCATGGCATCTGAAAGTTCAGAACGTACATTTCAAGAATATCTAGAACACCATTTACAAAATTTGGTGTATGGCCGATTGCCTGAAGGACATGAAAGAAAATTTTATGCTAAAGGCGAGTCTGATGAAGAAAAAGCAGCTTATTGTCAAGATGACAAAAGTATGTACTATGATGGGGAAAAATACTGCAAAGAAACATTAACAGAAAATGGGTGGTATTTAGCTAATAACAAGACAGATCTTGAAGCAATGGGCTTCTGGGCATTCAATATTGATACATTATTTTTCTCGCTCTTGTTGGGTTCAATTTTTCTATTCTTTTTTATCAATGCAGCGAAAAGCTTCTCATTAGAAAAACCAACCAAACTTCAGCTTTTTGTAGAAATGATGATTGATTTTGTAAATGGAGTAGTAAAAGGAACCTTTAAAGCAGGACAAAATACCCTTGTTGCGCCAATGGCGCTTACAATCTTCGTTTGGGTATTATTAATGAACTTGATGGATCTTGTTCCAGTTGATTTAATTCCTTATCCAGCAGAAGAAATAGGTATTCCATTCTTAAAAGTTGTTCCAACAACAGATCTGAACCTAACTGCAGCATTAGCCCTTTCGGTGTTTATTTTGTATTTGTATTTTAGTGTTAAAAATAAAGGCCTTATTGGTTTTATAAAGTCTATAACTTTACATCCATTTGGGCCATGGATGCTGCCTGCGAACTTATTTGTTGAAGTCATTGATATGTTGGCAAAACCTTTGTCACTTGCCTTAAGGCTTTATGGAAATTTATATGCGGGTGAAATGATATTTTTACTAATTGCGGGTATGGTAATGATTAATTTTGAAACATTAACTATAGCGGGTGTTGGCTTGAATCTTGCAGGTATAACACTAAGTCTTATTTGGGCAATATTTCATATTTTAATAGTTGTACTTCAGGCATTTATTTTTATGATGTTAACAGTGGTATATATGAATATGGCACATGAAAAACTTGAACAACACTAAAGGAGGTTGTAATGGAAGAAGCAGTAATTGAAGCTGGAAAATTTGTAGGGGCAGGATTTATGTTTGGTCTCGCAGCAATAGGTGCTGGAGTTGGAGCAGGAGTTTTAAGCTCAAAATTAATAGAGTCTATAGCAAGACAGCCAGAGCTAGAGGATCAGTTAAGGCCAACATACTTTTTGGGTATTGGATTAGTTGATGCTGTTCCAATGATTTCAGTTGGTTTGGCTTTCTATGTATTATTTGTTGCGTAAATGAATTTAAACGGCACACTTCTAGGACAAATGATAGCTTTCGGGCTATTTATTTGGTTTTGTTGGAAATTTGTTTGGCCACCATTGTTAGCAGCAATGGAAGAGCGAGCCAATAAAATTGAACAAGGATTAAAAGATTCAGAGGAAAGTGCCAAAAAGATTATTGAAGCTGAAGACCAAAGCAAAAAAATGATTGCTGAAGCAAAGAGCGAAGCAAAAAAAGTTTTATCTAATGCTAAGGCTCAATCTGAAAAAATTGTTGAGGATTCAAAAGCAAAGGCAACTGAAGAAAAAAATCGTATTGTTACTTCTGCTCAAGCAGAAATAGACAAAGAAGTTGTAAATGCAAAGAAAAGTCTTGAAAAAGATTTTGCAACTAATGTAATGTCGGCGGCTAAAAAAATCGTTGGTAAAGAAATATCAGAAACAAACCATGGAGACACAATTCAAAAAAGCTTGGATGATTTTAGAAAATGAATAGATTGTTTGAAGTTTATTCAAAAGGGCTATATCAGTCCCTAAATAGCGATGAGGTTGTGAACATAAAACAAGTTTTTGAGGCCATTGCTTCAAGTGAAGACATAAAGTCATTAAAAATATTTTTTAAGGATAAAACCATTAGTAAGAAGGAAAAGTTACAGACTGCTCTATCATTGGTAAATGACGATTCTTCAATAGAACCTTTTTTTAATACGTTAGCTGAGAATAACAGGTTTGATCTTTTGCCAGATCTTTTCCGATATTTTGTGAATTATTGTTTTTCACAAGAAGACAACATTCCAGTTAATGTCAAATTAAACAAAGAACCTACTGATGAAATTAAAGAAAGAATTTCATCATTTGTATCAAATAAATTTAATAAATCCATGCAGGTAAACTATGAAATAGATTCAAGCCTAATAGGCGGAATCATTATTAAACACAAAGACAATGAAATAGATCTAAGTCTTGATAATAAGCTTTCAGGGCTGAAGGAATTATTAGTAAATTAAGGAGAAATAATGAGTACTAAAATAAACCCATCAGAAATCTCAAGCATCATAAAAAAGAAAATTGAGGATTATAAGGGTGCAAGTTCTGAATCAAATGTAGGAGAAGTTCTTTCCACAGCAGATGGTATCGTTCAAATTTTTGGGCTAGAGGATGCGATGTATGGAGAGCTATTAGATTTTGGAGAGGGCACCTATGGATTGGCACTTAATCTGGAGAATGATTCTGTTGGGGCAGTTGTTTTAGGTGACGCTGGACATATCAAGGAGGGTCAAAAAGTAAAAACAACTGGAAGAATTTTAGAAGTTCCTGTTGGGGAAGGGTTAAGAGGCCGTGTTATTGACGCACTAGGTAGACCAATTGATGGAAAAGGGGAAGTTAAGTCAGAAACAAATGCACCTATTGAAGTTGTAGCGCCAGGAGTTATTGACAGACAAGGTGTTGATCAACCAGTTCAAACGGGAATCAAATCTATAGATGTAATGGTACCAATTGGTCGTGGTCAAAGAGAACTTATTATTGGAGATCGCCAAACAGGGAAAACTGCAATTGCTGTTGATGCAATTATTAAACAGAAAGATTCGGACATAACATGTGTATATGTTGCAATAGGCCAAAAACAGTCTACCGTGGCAACAGTTGTAAGACAGCTCGAGGAAGCTGATGCACTTAAAAATACAATTGTTGTTTCAGCGAGTGCAGCAGAAAGTGCTTCATTGCAGTTTTTAGCCCCTTACTCTGGGTGCACTATGGGTGAGTATTTTAGAGATAGAGGTGAAGATGCTTTAATAATTTACGATGACCTATCAAAACATGCTGTTGCTTATAGACAAATATCACTCCTTTTAAAAAGACCTCCAGGAAGAGAAGCATTTCCTGGTGACATTTTTTATTTACATTCAAGACTATTGGAGCGTGCAGCAAGAGTTAATCCAGATTATGTTGAAAGACTCACTAATGGCAAAGTAAAAGGAAAAACTGGATCACTCACAGCGTTACCAATCATTGAAACACAAGCAAGTGATGTTTCAGCATTTATTCCTACAAATGTTATTTCAATCACTGATGGACAAATTTTCTTAGAAACAGATTTATTTAATTCTGGGATAAGGCCAGCTATTAATGTTGGGATTTCTGTATCAAGGGTTGGTGGTGCAGCTCAAACAAAAATCATCAAAAAATTAGGGGGCGGTGTGAAGCTTGCACTTGCTCAGTTTAGAGAGCTCGAATCATTTTCTCAATTTGCTTCAGACCTTGATGATGCTACCAAAGAACAGCTCGAAGATGGCCAAAGAATTACTGAGCTTTTCAAACAAACACAGTTTTCACCAAGATCTGTAGCATGTATATCAATTATTTTGTATGCCATTGAATACAAATATTTAAAAGATATTGAAAAAGACAAAATGCAATCTTTTGAAGAAAATTTAAGAGACTACTTCAAAACAAAACATTTAAATGTTTGGGAAGAAGTAAATCAAACAGGTGACTGGAATGATGATATTGAAAAAAAATATAAGAAAATTTTAGATTCTTTCATGAAAGAGGGTTCGTGGTAAATGGCTCAAACTAAAGAAATAAGAAAAAAGATAGGAAGTGTTCAAAACACAAAAAAAATTACTTCAGCAATGGAATTAGTGGCCTCAAGCAAAATGAAAAAAACGCAAGATGCTATGAGCAAAGGGAAGCCATATTCTAAAAAAATTGTTGAATTAATTGATAGCCTATCGAATGCCAGTTCCGAGTACAAACATCCTTTTTTTAATGAATCAGAATCAAAAACAGATATTTATATCATTGTTGGTACAGATAAAGGGCTTTGTGGTGGCTTAAATTCAAACCTTTTTAAAAAAGCATTAGCCAATATGGCTGATAGAGAAAAGAAAGGAAGAAAAGTTCAAGTTGTAACTTTTGGAAAAAAAGCTGCAGATGTTTTTTCTAGATTAAAAAATGCTGAAATTTTAGGAACAGCAGCAAAACTTGGAGATATTCCAAAAGCAGAAGATGTTATAGGGTCATCTCAAATTGCTATATCTGAATTTGAAAAGGGCAGTATTGGTAACGTTTACCTTTATGCCAATGAATTTATCAATACGATGTCACAGGCACCATTTGAAAGGAAGGTTTTACCAATAGCCTCTATTGAAACTAATGAAGAGAAGAAAAAAATATGGGATTACATTTATGAACCTTCATCAAAAGAAATTTTGGATAGGCTTTTAAAGAGATATATAGAAACACAAATATACCAAGCTGTGATAGAGAATAATGCATGCGAGCAGGCTGCAAAAATGATTGCTATGAAAAATGCTTCAGAAAATGCCGAGGAAATTATCAATGATCTACAGCTACTTTATAACAATGCAAGACAAGCATCTATAACACAAGAGCTTTCAGAAATAGTTGGAGGCGCTGCAGCAATTTAAGGAGAAAAAAATGTCTGAATTAGGAAAAATAAAACAAATTATCGGAGCCGTTATTGATGTCGAGTTTGGGAAAGAGCAGATCCCGAATATTTACGATGCATTAGTTGTTCAGGAAAACAATCTTGTTTTAGAAACACAGCAACAACTTGGCGACGGAGTTGTAAGAACAGTAGCAATGGGTACTACAGAAGGTTTAAAAAGAGGGTTAGATGTAACTAACACTAAAGCACCTATAAGTGTGCCTGTAGGAGAGAAGACTCTAGGTAGAATTATGAACGTCCTTGGCGATCCAATTGATATGAAAGGAGAAGTAAAAGCTCCAAATAAATTGCCTATCCATAGAAAACCTCCAGACTATGTTGAGCTCTCAGATTCAAATGAGATTCTGGAAACAGGAATTAAGGTTATTGATTTAGTCTGCCCTTTCGCAAAAGGTGGAAAGGTTGGACTTTTTGGAGGTGCTGGAGTTGGTAAAACAGTTAACATGATGGAGCTTATTAGAAATATTGCTATCGAGCATTCTGGCTATTCAGTTTTTGCAGGAGTCGGAGAGCGAACAAGGGAAGGAAATGATTTCTATCATGAAATGACAGAATCTAAAGTTCTAGATAAAGTTTCACTTGTATATGGACAGATGAATGAGCCTCCAGGAAATAGACTTAGGGTTGCTTTAACAGGACTAACAATGGCAGAACAATTCAGAGATGAAGGGCGCGATGTTCTTTTGTTTGTGGATAATATTTATAGATATACATTGGCTGGTGTTGAGGTCTCAGCACTGCTTGGTAGAATGCCTTCTGCTGTGGGTTACCAGCCTACACTAGCAGAAGAGATGGGGGTATTACAGGAGAGAATTACTTCAACAAAAACTGGCTCTATTACATCTATACAGGCTGTTTATGTCCCAGCTGACGACTTAACAGATCCATCTCCAGCAACAACTTTTGCGCACTTAGATGCAACAGTTGTGTTATCTAGAAGAATTGCTGAGTTAGGAATATATCCTGCTGTTGATCCTCTAGACTCAACTTCTAGACAACTTGATCCACTGGTTGTTGGCCAAGAGCACTATGAAGTTGCACAAAGAGTTCAGGGTGTCCTACAAAGATATAAAGAGCTTAAAGATATTATTGCAATTTTGGGCATGGATGAATTATCTGATGATGATAAAAATACAGTTTCAAGAGCAAGAAAAGTTGAAAAGTTTTTGTCTCAACCTTTCTTTGTAGCAGAAGTTTTCACAGGTTCACCAGGCAAATATGTATCAGTTAAAGATACCATTCAAGGCTTTAAAGAAATATTAGATGGTGTTCATGATAATGTTCCTGAGCAAGCGTTTTATATGGTTGGTTCTATAGAAGAGGTTTTAGAAAAAGCTAAAACTGTAAAAAATGATTGATATTAGCTTCATCTCCCAAGAACAAACTTTGTTTGAAGGACAGGCAAAAATGGTTGTCATGGATGGCAAAGAAGGTCAGCTTGGAGTTGTAAAAGGACACTCTCCATTATTGGCAATACTAAAGCCAGGGCCGGTTAGAATGATTACTGATGACAATGAAGAAGTCTTCTTTACTAATGGGGGTTTTGCAGAAGTTCAACCTGACCACATTACTATTTTAGTTGACTCAGCTTTACGTGCTGATGATCTCGATGAGGCAAAAATTTTGAAAGCCAAAGAGGAAGCTGAAAAACTTTTGAAAGATAAAAAAGATCAAAAAGAATTTGCTGAAGCATCAAGTCAACTCACACAGTCTTTGTCTCAGTTAAGAGCAATAGAAGCTCTAAAGAAGAATATAAAGTTAAAAAAGTAGTTAATCTATTCAAAAAAACATTAAAATCTCATGATGGGTTTAAGCATTATTCTTCTTGCCGCTGGGGAAGGCAAAAGAATGAAAACAGATTTACCAAAGCCTCTTATTAAGTTAGGAGACATACCTATGGTTCAATATTCTTTGAACACTTCAATGAAATTAAGTCCAGACAGATTAATTCTTGTAACAGGATATAAAAAAGATGAAGTAAAAAAATATGTATTGGCAGAAAATTCTGGAGATTTTATTTTTTGTGAGCAAAAAGAAAGACTTGGAACTGGACATGCTGTAAAACAAGCTTTGCCATACTTACCAGAGAATGGAAAGACTTTAGTTTTATATGCTGATGTGCCATTAGTTTCATTGGGGACTTTAAGAAAGCTTGTAAGATCATGTATGAGAAAAAAAATGTCTATCTTAACAGCAGATATAGATGACCCGTCTGGTTACGGAAGAATTATTAGAGATAAAAAAGACAATCCAGTTCTTATTAGAGAGCAGGCTGATGCCACTAAAGCAGAAAAAGGCATAAAAGAAATTTTCAGTGGCATTATGTTGATTGAAAATAAACACTTAAAAAAAGGTGTAAACGGTTTAGTCAGAAGCAACGTAAAAGGCGAATATTATTTAACAGACCTAGTAGAGTTTTCTAGCCAAAGAAAACACAGTGTTGGAACAGTAAAGACAGATGTAAGGGAAGTTCTTGGCGCGAATAATAAAGAGGAGTTAACAGAACTTTATCAATCTATGACAAGGTTAAATTTAGATGTAGCAAGCAAAAAGGGAGTTTTTTTTAAAGATAGATCATCATGTTTTATCGAAGGACAACTAAAAACTGGTAAGGATGTAAATATAGGCAATAATGTTACTTTCAAAGGCTCTGTTGTATTAGGTGATAATGTAAGCATTGGCTCAAACACATTGATATCTAATTCAAAAATTGGAAATAATACTTTCATTAAGGATTTTTCTTCTATTGAAGACTCAAAAATTGGTAGCAATGTTGAAGTCGGTCCTTTTGCCAGATTGCGACAGGGAGTTGTTTTAAAAAATGAGGCAAAAATAGGTAATTTTGTTGAAGTAAAAAAATCTAAGATAGGAGAGGGTGCGAAGGCAAACCATCATGCTTATCTTGGAGACGCTAATGTTGGGAAAGAATCGAATATTGGTGCAGGAACAATTACTTGTAATTACGATGGCAATAAAAAGCATAAAACCAAGCTTGATGATAATGTTTTTATAGGCTCAAACTCTTCACTTGTTGCTCCTGTAAAAGTTGGCAAGAAATCTTATGTTGCTGCGGGCTCAGTGATTACTTCGGATGTGCCACCAAATTCTTTAGCATTTGGAAGATCAAAGCAAAGCACTAAGAAAAACTGGAAGAAGAAATAATGTGCGGTATTGTTGGTGGTGTTTCAGATAGAAATGTTTTACCAATTTTAATTGAAGGACTTAAAAGGCTGGAATATCGTGGGTATGATTCTGCTGGAGTTGCTTTTAGAGAAAACAAAAAGATTTCACTTATAAAGGCAAAAGGTAGAGTCTTAGATCTAGAGAAAAAACTCCCTGAAAAGAAAATTAAAAGCAATCAAGGAATTGCTCATACTAGATGGGCAACACATGGTGTGCCGTCAGAAAAAAATGCGCACCCACAAATTTCTGAAAATAAGATTTTTGTTGTTCATAACGGAATTATTGAAAATCACTTGAAGCTTAAAGAAAAACTGCAAAGTGAAGGAGTGAAATTTAGATCTGATACTGATACTGAAGTTGTAGCTCATCTAATTAAACTGCATATGCAAAGGGGGATGGATTTCGATTCGGCAACTCTTAAAGCTATTTCACAACTCAAAGGAGCTTATGCACTAGCGGTTATAGATAAAGACAATCCCGATTTAATTATTGGTGCAAGAAATCAAAGTCCTCTTGTTATTGGAGAGGGATACGATGAGAATTTTGTTGCCTCAGACATAATGGCACTTGCTCCAGTCACAAATAAATTTAAATTTATGGAAGACGGTCAGGTGGCATTTATAACTAAAGAGAAAAACCATGTCATAACATCCAATGGCAATGCTGCAAAATTAAAAACACAGGAAATAGACTCAAATTCTTATACAAATGATTTGGGTGGCTATAACCATTTCATGGAAAAAGAAATTTTTGAACAGCCTGATGCTATTTCTAAATCTATTGAAGGCAGGCTGGGTAAAAATGAAACTCAAGAGGGTATTTTTGGTTCAGGTTTTGAAGAAGCTGTAAAAGATGTAACAAACATTCAGATTATTGCTTGTGGCACAAGCTTTCATTCAGGCAGAATTTTTGAATATTGGTCACATAAATTTTTGGGCATTAATTGTCGTGTTGATTATGGTTCTGAATATCAATATCAAGAACCGATTAAAACTAAAAAAACTTTATTAGTTACTATTTCACAGTCAGGTGAAACTGCAGATACTCTTTCATCGTTAAAATTCGCTAAAAAAACTGGTTCGCCTATTACATTAACAATTTGCAATGTTGCTAATAGCTCGTTGTGCAGGGAGTCTGACTATACATTGTTGACAAATGCTGGTCCTGAAATTGGCGTGGCCTCAACCAAAGCCTTTGTTACACAACTGGCTTGTTTGAATTTACTGCTTCTTACCTTAATGAGAGTGCATAACCAAACACCTAATGCCAGAAAGAAAATTACAGATGCACTCAGAGATCTTCCTAAACACATAGGTAAAACTTTGAAAATGACAGATGTCTATAAATCTACTGCTAAACTTTTATTTAAAAGAAGTAGTGCTCTTTTTCTTGGCAGAGGTCTATATTTTCCAATAGCTAGAGAGGGCGCCCTTAAATTAAAAGAGATTTCATACATTCATGCAGAAGCCTATCCTGCAGGCGAACTAAAACATGGACCACTCGCATTGATAGATCGTGATATGCCAGTTATTGCTTTAGTTCCAGATAACGAGCATTTAGATAAAATTCAATCGAACATTCAAGAGGTCGCTGCGAGAAAAGGGAAAGTTGTGACCATAGGTCCTCTAGGAAAAACTAAAATTACCAAAGATGGCGGACATATTAAGATTCCAAAGACTTTAGACCTTCTTAATCCAATAATTTCAGTAATACCGATGCAACTTATTTCATATTACACAGCACTTCTTAAGGGCACTGATGTAGACAAACCTCGCAACCTTGCGAAGAGTGTTACTGTTGAGTAAGTTAAGATTTCTAGGTTTAGCAAAAACAAAGAACTCAAACAAAAAATAGGAGAAGATTAATGGAAAAAATTTTAATTACAACCGGAAGGATGTTGTTAGGTTTATATTTTTTATATCCAGGCATTACAAAAATCACAAA
>JBJLJD010000001.1:0-98547 GCA_045563435.1 Gammaproteobacteria bacterium | reverse complement strand
CTAAAAAAGAATTAAATCATAAGCTCAAAAGGTCAGGGTATGTATTAGCCTCTTTCGGAGCATTCGAAGTAAATGGTATAAAGCTAAAAAAAGGCGATGCTTTAGAGATAACAGATGCTGAAGAATTGAAGATAGCTACTGAAGAAGAATCAGAATTATTAGTTATTGACGTCTAGTTTAATTCAAACGATATATAATTATAAAAAAATAGACCCGTAGCTCAGCTGGTTAGAGCGCTGTCTTGACATGGCAGAGGTCGTTGGTTCAAGTCCAATCGGGTCTACCATTAGCATGAGAACTAAAATAATTCTTAAATTATTAGTCATAATTTCTATATCCGGTTGTGGTGGTGGAAGTGGTAATGATTCAAGTCAAAGCCCAATAAATCAGATGCCCCCTTCAGGAATTAATCCAAATCAAAAAGGAACTCTGGATGGTTATTTGCAACATAACGGCATAAGAAGAGAATTTATTCTTTACGTACCTCAGTCATACAATCAAAGCAATCCTACCTCTGTAATTTTTAACTTCCATGGTTTTGGAAGTAATGCTTTTGAGCAAATGAATTATGGCGATTTTAGAAATTTAGCTGATGAGAATGGCTTTATAATTGCTCATCCTCAGGGGACAACTACCTATGGAAATGGCCCGCATTGGAATAATTGGAATGGCGATGGGGGAACAAGCAATCAAGATGATATTGGATTTATAGATGCATTAATATCGCTCTTGCAGACACTTTATAATATTGATGACCAAAGGGTTTATTCTACTGGCATGTCTAATGGGGGGTTTTTTAGTTATCACCTGGCATGTAATTTAGGAGCAAGAATTGCAGCTATTGCATCGGTGACAGGAACTATGTCTCCTCAAACTTTTAGCGGCTGTTCACCAACTCGTCCTATTTCAGTAATGCAAATGCATGGATTACAAGATTCTGTAGTTCCTTTTTTAGGCTTTCCAAGTCTTGGTCTATCCCAGACAGATTTAATGGAATTTTGGGCAGCTCATAACAACTGTAACTCACAACCAGACATTAGTTTAGTCGATGATCTCGCTCCAAATGACGGCAGCACCGGTGTTAAAACTTCTTATCTAAATTGTGATAAAGGAACTAGTGTTGAATTTTTTCTCTTTGATGGGGCTGGGCATACTTGGCCAGGTACTGGTAATAAGGCAGGAAGTAACTCGGTTAATATGGATATTGATGGAGTAACGGAAATTTATAATTTTTTTAAGAAGAATGTTTTAAACCCTTAGGTTTCTTTAGAGAACTGCATTTCAAGTGCTTTTTTGTCAGCATCATAATGTTTTCCAGCTAGGTAATAACAAATTGGTCCTGTTAGTAAATAAATTACTACAGAAGCGACTAAAACATGGGTATAGGGTTGGCTCACACCTATCTCAAGCAGGTAGTCAATGCTTAGTCCGGCTGTATAACTGCCAAGACTGTAACCGACTAAGTTTATACAAAGAAGATTAAAAGCAACTACACTCCCCCTGATATTTGCTGGAACTACTTCTTGAATTGCGGAAAAAACAGGTCCATAGAAACATCCTGTACTGAAAGCACTGCTAACAATACCAATCCAAAATATCACAGAAGTTGGCTCTGCATATCTAGTAAATGCTAGAGGCATAAGCGCAAAGGTAAGAATTAATAAGAACCAAGTTCTTGGTAAATTATATTTTTTCAAAGCCCAATCGCTCATAGCTCCACCAAAAACACTTCCAGCTACTCCGAAAACTAGAAATACCAATGAATTAATCTGTAGATAGAAATCTGCTTCAAATCCTTTATCTACTACTGCCCATCTAATATCAAATGCAGCTGCTCCCAATACGAAGTGATACAGAGTTCCTGCTAATATTGTTAAGCCTAAAGATTTAGATTTGCCTAACACCTCAAAGAGCAGGGCAAGAACTTCTTTAAATGATCTTTTATTAGTTTCAGTCTTTTGCGGCAGTTTTGTTCTAGGATGATCTTTTACAAATAACATTAATAAGCCAAGTGCAACACCAATTCCACCTAGCAAGTAAAAAGAACCTCGCCATCCAATAACTGGACCTAAAAAGCCTGCAATCAAAAGGGCAACCCCAACCCCAACAGGCACCCCCATGTAATAAAAACCAGCAGCAAAACCCAGTCTTTGTTTACCAAATCTATCAGCTAAGACTGACATTGTGCTTGGCGTAATACTTGATTCTCCTATTCCTATAAAAAATCTTGGAATTGCCAGTTGGACAAAGTTTTTTGCTAAGCCTGATAAAGCTGTGAAAAAACTCCAAATTATAACCCCACAACCTATTATTCTTGATCTGTTAAAACGGTCAGCTAAAGACCCAACAAATATTCCAGAGATTGTATATATAAGAGTAAATATAATTCCTGTAAGCAAACCAAACTCTGCGTTTGTTAGATTAAGGGCAGGGATAATATCATCTGAAAAAGCTATCAGAAAATGTCTATCAGCAATATTTAGAATATTGAGTACAGTAACTAAGAGTAGGAAATAAGTATTATTTAATTTTAAGATACTTTACTCCATAAATGAGTTTAATCTTTCGTAAGCATTTATAAACTCTTCTTTAAATTTTTGTACTGTTTGCCCAGCTGTCAGCTTTTCATTAACAAGACCAATCCCTTGACCTACCCAATAGGTAGCAAGTTTTTTTGCCCCTTTATGACCCACATCCGAAGCTTTATCAATTTTTGCTAAAGCGGGTTCGCTGACCATTGTTTGAAGCGGCATTGGTAAGGGATCTGGTGCATCAGGAGATTCCCATGCATCAGTCCAGTCAGATTTTAATTGTCTTGAATGCTTCCCAGTTCTGCTCTTTGACCTTACTGTTTGATCTGATGAAGCATGAAGCATTTTTTCTTTTACTACTTCAGAAGTTTCAGCTTCAGAGGTGGTTAAAAAAACAGATGCGCACCAAGCACCTGATGCCCCCATTGCCATGGCACCCGCCATTTGCTCTCCTGTACAGATTCCACCTGCAGCCAAAATTGGAACATCTTTAATTGGTTGAATTGCCCTGTGAACTTCAGGAACTAAAACCATCGTTGATACACTTCCACAATGACCACCACCCTCAGTTCCAGATACAACCAGAATATCTACTCCTGCCTCTACTTGTTTAACAGCGTGTTCTTTTTTCCCAACAAGTGCTGCAACAGGGACATTGTTCTTTTTACAAAGATCTAACATCCACTTAGGTGGTACTCCTAGCGCGTTTGCATAAAGTTTTACTCCGTGATCAAAGCCTATTTGTAGCATTTCAGTTGCTCCATCTTCTTTCATATTCGCACCCCAATTTGAATAATCTTGAGTTTGCTCTCTTAATCCATCACTTTCGATTTCGTATTTATCTAAAACATCAGCTCTAAAATCACGATACTCTTGTGGAATCATTTGCGCTAAATCTTTGGGATCAACACTTCCTTCTTTTCCAACAAAATTATTTGGTACAAGCAGATCCAGACCATAAGGTTTTCCATCTACATTTTGATCTATCCAGTTTAATTCTTGTTCTAATATTTCAGGAGTCATTCCAACAGCTCCTAAGACACCCATGCCACCTGCTTTTGAGACCTGAGCAACAACATCCTTGCAATGACTGAATGCTAGCAATGGAAACTCTATATCAAGTGTTTCACAAATTTTTGATTTCATTTTTTACCCCTTTTAGATAATTTTCGTATTGGCTTAGAATCCTTAAAATTCATAATAATTATAGCTTAACCTTATTTCCAGTTGGGTGGTCTTTTTTCTAGAAAGGCAGTTATACCCTCTTGAGCCTCATCACTTTGAAGAGTTTCAGCAATTTGCTTTTCTAAAAAATCCATTGCTTCGTCAAACTCCTTAAATTCTTGTTTATAAAACGCATTTAAACCTTTTTTCATTGCTTTTGGAGGCAATACAGCTAGCTCATCAACTAGCTCCTGAACCTTTTTGCCAATATCCTTTTCAGGATAAAATTCTGTTATTAATCCTTGTTCTTTAGCTTTGACGGCATTAATTTGGTTTCCTCTCATAATAAAATCTAAACCAGCTCTTCTGCTCATGACTCTAAATAAACCAGCCATTACCATAAAAGGCCATATACCTCTTTTAATTTCAGGCGCTGAAAACTTCACATGCTCTGAAGCAAATACATGAGTAGCATTTGCTATAAGCAGCAAAGCACCCGCATAAACATTGCCCCTTACCTCAATAACTATTGGTTTACATAATGTTCTAATTGATTTGACTATATCTGCTATGCCTCCTTTCATATCGGGAATAAGATCATTTTTTTCCTCTTTCATAACGCTCAAATCACCACCAGAGCAAAAAACATCACCACTAGCACTAAATTTTACTACTCGGATTTCATGTGTTTTTTCGGCATAACTTAAGGCATACAACAGTTCATTTGTCATAGTAGGGTTAATGGCATTTTTTTTATCTGGCCTATTTAAGACAATTTCTAAGATGTGATTAGTTTGAGTGACTAACGTAGTTTTAAATTCCAAGTCATTAATTTGCATATTTTTCAATAAATTCTCTAGGGCAATCAATGAGCTTTGTGCCTAAATATTCTCCAAGACTTTTGGCCTGCCCATCTTTCCTATTATTAGATGATACCCCATTTTCAAGTATTCCTTTGACATAAAAATTTAGTGCAAAAATATTAGGAAGTTCATACCTTTCAATTTCAAAACACTCAAGATCAGGCAATAATTTCTTTAATTGTTCTACGGTTAAAAAATGGTAAAGATAAGAAAAACTCAGAGTGTCTTTTGCCCATACACCTAAATTTGCGCAACCTCCTTTGTCACCCGAACGTGTTCCAAAAATTCTTCCAAAATTTATTTTTTCAATATCCTTTGAAACATATTCATCAATGTTTATTTTTTCTAAGTTAATGGGCTGTTCTTGATGCTTTATGATTTCTATAACTTGAGATTTATTATTGACATGAAGTTTTTCCTTAACATTCTTTGAATCAACTAAGGCAGGCCAATATGAAATAAAGGGCGAAGCTTGTTT
This sequence comes from Gammaproteobacteria bacterium, assembly GCA_045563435.1. GTDB lineage: Bacteria > Pseudomonadota > Gammaproteobacteria > Magnimaribacterales > TMED112 > TMED112. Next base: position 93,511 of record JBJLJD010000001.1, on the reverse strand, counting down.
AATTTCACTTTGAGCAGTCCATCCGGGGTAGTTGGCAAGAGCTAATTCTATTACTTTTGCACTAAATATTCTGCCAACTTTTTCTGGTGAAGAAGATTTAACATCAATCTTTAAAATTGCCATAGCCTCTTCATTAGTTAACGGCTCCTCTTTATCTGTTCTAATTAATTGGATGGAGACATCATCAAATTCATCTCTACCTCCGAGAGTGCGGAACAATTCATCGGTAAATATTTTTGCTTTCTCTTCAATATCTAAACCTGTAACAATTAGCTCCATACTATTTTTATAGCCACCAGCCAGATTTATACATGCCTTGTGTTTATTTGTAGGAGGAGATCCTTTGACGTTTGAAATAAATACTTTGTCATCACCTAAATCTTCAATTTTTAATGAGTCAAAGTGAGCTATTACATCTGGGCTAAGATATTTTGGGGATGAGATTTCATAAAGTAATTGAGCTGTAACTGTACCTGTTGATACCAATCCACCAGTCCCTTTATGTTTGTATATTTTAAAATTGCCTGATTCTTCAATTTCTGCAATTGGGAATCCAACATTTTGAAATGAGGGAACTTCTTTAAAAAATGAGTAGTTACCACCTGTAGCTTGAGCCCCACACTCTATAATATGTCCAGCGGCCAGTGAACCAGCTAATTTATCATAGTCATCTCTAGACCAGTTAAATTTCCAAGCTGCAGGCCCCATAACTAATGCTGCATCTGTAACTCTCGGACAAATTACTATATCTGCGCCCTCATCAAGAGCCTTTTTAATACCCCAACATCCTAGATAATAATTTGCAGAAACTCTTGGAAGATTTTGTTTGAATAGCGAAGCTCCAGTATCTAAATTTTTAAGCTCCTCTCCATTTTTTTTCAGCTCATCAAATGTATCCATAAAGTCATCACCATCTATGTATGCAACTTTTAGATTTAGCCCTTCAGAATCAAGAATATTTTTAACTTCTTCAGCCATACTTTTTGGGTTGAGTCCGCCAGCATTAGATACGACTTTAATATTTTTTTCTGAACAAGAGGAGGCAATTTGTTTTAATTGCTTCAAGAAAGTTCCTACATATCCAGCTTTTTCTCCTCTTTGTATTTTTTGACCATATAGAATAGCCATGGTCAGCTCTGCTAGGTAGTCACCTGTAAGAACATCAATTGGACCACCATCAACCATTTCTTTTGCAGCAGACAGCCTATCACCATAGAATCCACTACAGTTAGCAATTTTGATTGTATTTTTACTCATCAATCAATCTTAAGTAGGTTTGCACCACTTTCGACCTGATCTCCTGTTTTTACATACATTTCGGAAATTTTACCATCAGATACTGCTTTTACAGCATGTTCCATCTTCATAGCTTCAAGTATTAAAAGTGTCTCACCAGCTTTTACAGATTTATTTAATTTTGCATTAATCTTAATAATTTTGCCTGGCATAGGTGCTGTTAAGCTTCCTTCAGCAAATACCTCATTTGGATCATTAAAAGTTGGTAAAATTCTTAATATCAAATCCCCTTGACCAGAATTAATTGAAATATTTTCTCCAAATTTGGTGATGGAGGCATTTAGGATTGTTCCATCAATCTCACAGATTATTAAATTCTCACTAACTTCTATCATTTCAATTTTTGAAAGTGAAATTCGTTCAAAGTGCTCTCTGTAAATTTCCAAAAAATTTCCAGTATTTGAATATTTAAAAATATACTCTTCATCATTTAATTGAAAGGAGAGAGTAGACTTTGGCAATATTCCATTTGTCCAGTTTCTTGGTAAAAAATTAAGATTGCTGTTATTAGTTTTTTGGTAAAATTGTAACCAAGCAACTGTAGCTTTCATACATCTATCTATATTTCCCTTATCCTTCAGAGGAAATAACTTCTTGTATTCCCTTTCAATAAAATCTGAGGTAGTTTTGCCGCTAAGAAATGATTTATTTTCTAGACATCCAATCAAAAAATCTTTATTTGTTATAACACCTGGTAGATGAATAGATTTAAGTTCTTTTGATAAGATATTTGCTGATTCTTCCCTTGTCTCTGAGAAAGAAATTACTTTTGCAAGCATGGGGTCAAAGTCTGGAGTAACTTTATCTCCTTTTTTGATTCCTGAGTCCCATCTAATATTTGCTGAGTTCGAAAAAGATAAGTTAGCAATAGTTCCAGTTTCAGGAAGAAAGTCATTATTTGGATTTTCTGCATAAAGTCTTGCCTCAATAGCATGACCTTTAAAAACTATATCTGATTGTTGGAATGAAAGTCTTTTTCCACTAGCAACCTTTATTTGTTCTTTAACAAGATCGATGCCTGTTATCATTTCTGTAACTGGATGCTCAACTTGGAGACGAGTATTTACCTCTAAAAACCAAAATTCGTTTGTATTTTCATCAAAAATAAATTCAACAGTTCCTGCAGATTTATAGTTTAACTTTTTTGCTAACTCAACAGCTGTACTTGTAATATTTTGTCTTAGGTCTTCAGTAAGCCTTAAAGACGGACTTTCTTCTATAATTTTTTGGTGCCTTCTTTGAATTGAGCATTCTCTCTCACCAAGATGTATTACATTCCCGAAATTATCACCTAATACTTGAACCTCAATATGCCTAGATTTTTCAATGAACTTCTCTAAAAAGACTCTGTTATCTCCAAAACTTGATTTAGCCTCTCTTTTGGCTGCTGCTACAGAGTCATCAAGCTCTTTTGGTGAATTAACTACTCTCATTCCTTTACCACCACCTCCTGCAGAGGCCTTTACTAAAATTGGATAACCTATTTTTTTGGCATCAGAGAGTTTAGAGGTTTTGCTGAGTGTTGGAATATTTTGTTTTACACAAAAATTTTTGGAATTAATTTTGTCTCCCATTAATTCAATTGTTTCTGCGTCCGGTCCAATCCAAACAATCTTTTCATTTTTTACTTTTTTGCAAAACTCTGCATTTTCAGACAAAAACCCATAGCCAGGATGTATTGCATCTACATTAAATTGCTTTGCTTTATTAATAATTTCATCTTGATCCATATAACCATTATCGAGTTTAAATGCATGGTCAGAATTCTGAACATATACAGAGTTTTTATCAATTTCTATATACATAGCAACAGCTTCTAAGCCCATTTCTTTAATAGTTTTAATAATTCTGAGCGCAATTTCGCCTCTATTTGCTACAAGGATTTTTTTAAGCTTCATAGTCTGAAAACTCCATATCCATCAGCACCTTTAATTAAATTATTGTCTGAGATTGAAAGTGAAAATCCTAGAACATTTCTAGTATCTCTTGGATCAATAATTCCATCATCAGTAACCATGCTGCTGGCTGAAAGAGCTAAAGATTCTTTTTCAGCTAATGTTTCAATCATTTCAACAAGCTGTTTATCTAGTTTTTCATCAAATTTTTCACCCTTTCTTTTCGCCTTTGCTCTTCTTACTAAAGACATCACACCTGCAAATTGTTTAGGCCCCATAACAGCTATTTTTGCTGATGGCCAGGTAAACAAAAATCTATTATTAAATGCTCTGCCTGACATAGCATATGTTCCTGCACCATATGAAGAACCAATAATGAAGCTTATATGAGGAACATTTGAATTAGATACTGCATTTATAAGTTGAGAACCCTTTTTTATAATTGCTTGTCTCTCGAACTCTTTGCCAACAAGAAACCCTGTAACATTGTGAAGGAAGACAATAGGAGTATTGGTTTGGTTACAAAGCTGAATAAACGTTGCTGATTTTTCAGCTGTTTCAGGATATATAGGACCATTATTTCCTAAAATACCTATAGGATAACCAAAGACATTTGCCCAACCACAAACCATAGAGCTATCGTAAAGAGGCTTATACTCCTCAAATCGTGAATCATCAACAATTCTCATTATTACTTCACGGATATCAACTTGAGTTTTTAAATCATCACTGAATAAACCAAGAAGATCCTCTGAGTCAAAAGCAGGCTCACAAGAAGTCTTTAAAGAGAAGTTAGTTTTCTTATTAATGTTTAGATGATTAACAACATTTCTACAAATTCTAATTGCATCATTGTCATTCTCTGCTAAGTAGTCAGAAAAACCTGATATCTCAGAATGCATTTTTGCCCCACCTAGTGTTTCATCATCAGAAATTTCTCCAGTTGCCATTTGAACTAGGGGAGGGCCGGCTAGAAAAGCTTTAGATTGATTTCTTATAAAAATATTGTAATCTGACATTCCCGGCTGATATGCCCCCCCAGCTGTTGATGAGCCAAAGACTACCGAAATTACTGGAATTTTTAATTTTGATAACTCTGTCATTTCATAGAAAGACCTACCTGAGGAAGCGAAATGAGGGTATTGAAGTTGTCTTGTTTCCGTTGCACTACCTTGGGCACCTCTCAGATCCGCACCTGCAGATTCAACAAAGTTGATGAATGGAATTTTATTATCTCGAGAAATTTGAATTGCTCTCATCCATTTTTCTTGGACATAAACTGTCATCGCACCACCCAAAACTGAGGGATCATTTGCAAATATTACACACTCTTTACCAGCAACAAGACCAATTCCTACAACACAACCACCTCCAACTGTATAGCTAGTTCCGTGTGCAGCAAAAGGGGATATTTCAAGAAAAGGAGTATCTGGATCTAAAAGAAGCTTAACTCTGTCTCTTACTGGGAGTTTTCCTTGCTTTGCTAACCTATCAAGGTGATATTGACCACCTCCAAGTTCTGCTTCTTTTAACAAAGCATTAAGCTTCTCTATTTTCTCAAGCATTATTTCCTTATTCTTAATAAAGGAATCTGAGCTTCTATCAATTGATGATTTTAATTTGGGTGCAATATTTTTATACATTTACGCAAATTATATAATAAATTTTTACTTAATTAAGAAAAAAAATTTTATAAACTTCGCATAATATAGCTGACTAATTTAGATCTATATACTGAATATCAAGAAGAGAATTTTTAATTCTTAAATCCTTTTGAAAGAGATCAACTTGCCTTTTTATCTCATTTATCGTGTCTAAATTCAAAAGCTCTTCTTCTTCGCCAATGTCTGTTGTTAAATTAAAGAGAATTGGAATTTCATGTTCCATACGTTTAGGAGGAAGATTATAAGCACCCTGTGTAATGAAATGAATTTTATGATTTCTGTATCTAAATGCTCTTAATTCAGAACCAACGAAGTAGGGTATTATTTGCCTTGGACTAGGCTCTAGGTATTTTAATGTTTTTGATAAATCATAACTATCCTCTGGATTAAAAGGAGCTTCAATATCTGCCAAAGTCAATATGGTTGTGAAAAAATCTAACTGTGACCCCATATCTTTTACTATTCCTGTCTTTATATTTGGCCCTTTAAAAATAGTCATAACTCTCATCCCTCCTTCAAAAGTAGTTCCTTTTCCATCTCTTAGGGGCTTTGCAGAACCAGCATTATTTGGATAAAGAAGCCATGGACCATTATCACTTGTAAAAATTACATATGTATTTTCATCAATACCAATATTTTTAATTTTCTCTAAAACTTCTCCTACGCTCCAGTCGATTTCTGCTAAAACGTCTGCGTATACGCCTAGTTTAGTAGAGTCAACAAAACCATCTGATCTGAATAACGGTACATGTGGCATGCTATGAGAAAGAAACAAAAAGAAACTCTTGTTATTTTTTGTAGATTTCTCGATAAATTTCAGACTTTCTTCTGTAAATCTTTTAGTGATTGAATGTTGATCAGCAGGTCTCTCAAGAGTTTTATCTGAAAATAATTTATTAGAATGTTTGATACTTTTATGTAAAGGAACATTCCAATCATCAATATTTGGATTTCTAATTTTTTCAACAATTTTAGGAGCAATTTCCCCATATTTTTCAAGAGCTAACGATGGATTCCTGAATAGATACTCCAAGTCAATATCACCAACTTTCCAGTCCATATCATTTGAATATGGAATTCCTACCCACTCATCAAACCCATGTCGAGTTGGCCAAAATTTTTTCTTGTCTCCCAGATGCCATTTTCCAAAAATGCCAGTTGAATATCCATTTTCATTCAAAACTTCTGGAAATGTGAGTTCTGAGTTAGGAATTCCTGTACCACTGCCTGGGAAAAATACACCAATTGAATCGCCGTATAAGCCACTTCTTACAGGGAGTCTGCCAGTAAGTAAACCAGCTCTACTCGGAGTACAAACTGCTGATGATGCATAAAAATTAGTCCAAACCTGCCCACTATTCGAAAGTAAATCTATATTTGGAGTTTTAAGCCTTTTATCCTTATAGATTCCAACATCAGAGTAGCCCATATCATCTAAGTAAATAATGATGAAATTTGGTTTTGGCGTATTTTCGGCATGAGAGAAAAAGCCTATAAAAAGCAAAATTAAGATTGCTATCTTTGTAAACATTAATCCTTATAACTTAAGCCATGCCCATATTTGAATATAGGATTTTTTGTATCATCTGCTACATCAGGATTTTGGCTCTCAACTTCTTCCATAGATGATGGTATTTCAAAAGGTAATTTTCCTGACGGATTATTATCTCCAAAAATAGTTTCAAGAATAACTTTATCTTGTACACCAAAAGTGCCTATAAGACCTAAGCTTTTTTCCTCTGCTGTTGTCAATATTGCTGGCCTATTTAAGTCTGAAATAATTATTAATTTTGACTCTTTTGAATACTTTTCAATTTTTGCATTAATTTCTTCATCATAATTCAAATCCATATTAGGAAACATTGTGCTTAGCATGTTATCAAGGACCCTATCAATTCCAGATGGCTGGTTGCCATTAAATACTGTGTTTAAGAACAAAAGGACATAATCCGCATTTTCGTGGCTATCAACAACATTTCCAAAATTTGCAGCCTCCTCTTTACTCATACCATCAACAAAGATATTTACGCTCTGAGGAAGTGGAAGTGTATTGTCTTTATTTGAAAGCAACACTACAGACTTCCGTTGCGCATCAAGGCCTTGTTCAATGTAATCTACTTTGTTGACAAGTTCTGAAACTAGCCCCTCATCAACAAAAGGATCTTCGAATAAACCTAATTCAAATTTATTGGTTAAAATTCGTCTTACAGACACATCAATCCTTTCTTCACTAATTTTTCCCTCATTTACAAGATCAACAACATACTCTGGCTTATTTTCACCTCCATACTGATCTACACCTGCATTGATAGATTTTTCATATCTTTCACTTATGGAGAGATCATCAACTCCCCAATGCCTTCCTTCAATTACTCCCCAATCTGTACAAACAACACCTTCAAAATTCATCTGATCTCTTAACAGGTCTGTGAGAATATATTTATTAAAGGCCATTGCTACATCTTCATCAGTTTGCCCTTTTGGTATTCCGTAATAGGGCATTACAACTTTCATTCCATTATCTATTGCTGCCTGGAAAGGCTTCAAATGGTAGTCAAAGTTATTTCCTGGATATATTTGATTTTCACCTGACTTTAGATGAGGGTCTAGCCCGCCCTCTTGTGGCCCTCCACCTGGAAAATGCTTAACCATAGTATGAACACTGCTTTTATCAATCTCATTTCCTTGAAATCCTTTCACATATGCAACTGTCATTTCAGACGAGAGGTCGGCATTAGAACCAAAAGTTCCAAAATTTCTTGCCCATCTTGGCTCTGTGGCCAAATCACTCATTGGGTGAAGTCCTGTTCTAAAACCCATTGCACGATATTCAGCTGATGCAATTTGTCCAAATTTAAAAATTAAGTCTGTATCTCTTGTAGCCGCAAAACCAAGTTGTGATGGCCACTTAGAAATACCATCTAAGGAAAAAGCTGCTATGCCGCCTCCCCGAGGCACTTCATGAAGGGGGTCGGTGCTGAATGTCACAGGTATCCCAAGTCTAGTTCCTTCGGCAACTTTTTGAAGCTGATTTAACCTTATTGCTATATCAATAGGTGCAGCTTCACCGTAAAAATTGAAGTGAGATATATGTTTTAAAGAAATAAATTCTTCCATTGAAACGCCACCACTCATTGCATCTAAAAAAGATTTGAATAAAGGGTCTGGCTTGATAAGAACAGGCGGATGAAACATTTGCCCAACCTTTTCTTCTAGAGTCATCTGCGAAAGTAAGTCTTCAACTCTAGATTCAACTGGTTGTCTCGAGTCCTCATATATATCTAACTCCCCATTTTTGTTTAGATCTCTGTATAGAAAGTTATCTTCTATTTTGTTTTCCACTTCACCACTTGAATTAAGTAAGACTTTAGCATGGCTTATGGGCTTTAAATAAATGTTTAAAGCCCACAACAATGCAGCGACAACTAATAGGTAGAGGGTATATTTACCTATTTTATTCATCGCAATAACTTAAATTACTCTCCACCTAAGGTGTACTTGAGGTTTACACCCCATAGTCGTTGATGATCATGATTTAAATACATTTGATCACCTAGAAGCCCACCTGAAGTGTAGTTATTTACATAGAATTCATCCATTACATTCCTTGCAAATACCTCTATTGATAAGTTATTCATCATTTCATAACCTACAGATGCATTAAGTAGTCCAAAACTTTCAACAATACTATTTGGGTATTGATTCCAGCTACTTTGGAATTCATCTTGATATCTGTAAGAACCAGTAATGAACATATTATTTGCTCCCATTGGAACATCATATCTAAACCCAACTGACATTTTGAAATCTGGAGAAAGCGGAACTTCACCACCTGCAAGATCTTGTGAACCACCTACACAACCTAGTGCTTCTGTTTGGCCAGCGTAGCATTGTGCTCCATTCCAAGAATCAACAACTGCATCTACTAAAGCTAAACCTGCGTTAACAGTAAGGTTTTCAGCAGGACTTCCAAAAAGGTCTACCTCTAGACCGCTTGTTGATATTTCTCCAACGTTAGCTAGCCTAAATTGTAGTAAATCTTCAATGAAGCTCTGTTGTTGATAATCATCAAATGTAGAGTCAAAGTATGTCACAGCTAAAATCATACTGTCATTAAGTACTTTTGTTTTCATACCGACCTCAAAGTTTGTTGAAGTCTCTGGCTCAACTGAGCCTCTGGCAGCAACAGCCGGAGTCATTTCAAAAATTATGTCCCAACCAGGAGATTTATAACCTGTAGAATATGTAGCAAAATACATAGTATCAACATCAGTATTGTATTTAAGACCTAATCTGCCTGAAACATTGCTCTCTTCTCCAGAGTCAGAACCTTTAAAAGAGGGGATATTTGGAATTATGATTGGACCTGTTGGTCTATCATAATCGTAGCTTAGTTCATCATTTGTATATCTTAAACCGGCAATCAAGCTTAAATTCTCAGATAATTCATATGAAGTATCGCCATACAAAGCCCAGTTTGTTGAGTCTACAGTAGTATTAAAGAAACCCGTACCATCAAATCCAATAGCAGGCCAAGTCACTCTTCTATTAAAGTTTCTAAACAGATCTTGTGTGAAATAGAAGAATCCTAAGGTGTAATCTAAACCATTCACTGATTCAAGATTTGTAAGTTGGAATTCCTGAGTAAACTGTTGTGTATCGCTGATACCACCATTTCTTTGAATACCTACTGTCCAAGCTGCATCCCAGTGATTATCTACATCTTGTTCTGTAGCAATGCTTGAGTTTCTTGAAGAAGTAATAGATTTAAAAACATGATTGTCTAAATCTCTAGTAACTGTAAGAGAGATACCAGAGTGTTCCATTTCGTTAAATGTTGGATTATTCATACATGTTGAAAAATTTTCCTCTTCAGAAGGTACAACCCCACAAGCAGCGTTTGTCGCAACTGGATCTCCATCAATAAAGCCAGGCGCGGGCATTGATCTAAGTGTTGAAGCGATACCAGTTCTATATTGATTTTCATAGTCAGCAGTCAGTAAAACTTCTGTCCCATCATCGAAATTCCATAGCAATTTGCCTCTGAATCCCTCAGAATCATTCCCATTCATCAACTCCTCTACAGAGCTATCAAGTTTGTGATATTCATTAGTTATAAAGCCATCACGAAACTTATTGAAAACTGTAAATCTTCCAGCAGCATTTCCAAAAACAGGACCATTAAAAGCAGCAGTGAAGTTTCTTTCATTATTGCTACCTAATTGAACATATATATCGGTTGAAGCAACATCAGTAGGGTCCTTAGTAACAATATTAATTACACCACCCGATGCATTTTTTCCAAAAAGAGTTCCCTGCGGTCCTCGAAGAATCTCAATTCTTTCGATATCAACAAGGTTTGTTAAGAAGTTGTATGTTCTTCCAAGAACTACTCCATCAAGCACAGCTGAAACAGTAGGTTCAACTCCTGATTGAAATAATGAAGTACCTATACCTCTAATGTAAATTCCGTCACCTCTCATACCTCCTGTTCTGTTATATGTCACGGATGGCGATGCTTGAACAATTTCTTGCACATATCCAGCTCTAGCAATTTCTAAAGCTTCACCTGATACAGTTGTCACAGAAACAGGAACATCAACATATCTTTCCTCTTTTTTCTGTGCAGTTACGATTACTTCTTCTACACCTTCATTATTGTCTTGTGCAAAAATAAAAGAATTCAGTAGAAAAGCAATAAAGAATAAATTTCTTACTTTCAACATAATTACCCCCATAATTTGTTTAAGTAGTGTTTGAATTGTACTTATTTTTTAGAATTTGACAATTTTTGTTTCACTCTCTTTCCATCCATATCTAACAGCTTTAAAGTAAATTTTTTTGTTTTTCTTTACTTCAATTGGTTGAGAGTAAACTTCCCAATTTTTTCCATCATAGGAAAAGCCAATTGATGCATCTTTACTTACATCATTATTCTTTAGATGTAATAAGCCATTCTCAAGAGAGTATAGTGGCTCTTTGGTTTGAGGTTGGGTATTTGCAGGCCAGAAAACTTCTATCAAATCTTCTTCCTCCAAATGCCCATGAAAATTATTTTTCTCTATCCACTGCTCCAGAACGTTTTCTAATAACAAAACTTTTTCTTTGTAATTGGGGTCATAGGCTAGGTTATTAATCTCATGGGGATCCTCATTTAAATCATATAACTGCAATTCAGGAATTAAATCTAGCCATGATTTTTGAATTTCATTAAGTTCATTATTCTCATACATTTTTCTCAACTCTTTCATAGACATGAGGTTTTCTCTAAACGACAGCTTTTGTGCACCTACTATCCCCAAAGAATAGTTTTTAATAAATTTATAATCTTTATTTCGCACTGCTCGTGTTTTACCTTTAAAGCTATCTAGTCGATCTCTTGCTGCGAAAATATATTCATTTTTTTCACTTCCAAAAATTGACTTACCATCCATATAACTCGGTATTGAAACCCCAGCTAGGTCAAGAACTGTAGGCGCAATATCTAAAAAAGACACAAGGTCATAATTTTTTTCACCTGGTTTTCGCCATGTGGAAAATTTTTTTGGAACAAGAATTAAGAATGGAACATTAATCCCAGTATCAAATAATTCTCTCTTATATCTTGGCAAGCCATCACCATTATCAGAGGTAAAAATAATTATAGTATCTTCAAGAATATTATCTCTTTTAAGCTGATCAATTATTTCTTTTACTTCAATATCAAGTATATAAATATTGTTATAGGCTCTCGCAATATCCTTTCTTACTTCAAAAGTGTCCGGTAAAAAAGGGGGGACTATTACATTTTTAGGTTCTACAGGTGCATCATATAGCAACTGTCTTGTTTGCTGCATCAATTTAATTGATTGCGTACCAACCGAATTCATTTTCCCTCTAAATAGTCCACTTTCATGTGTAATTAATAAATTAATTATTCCAAAAAAAGGCTCAGAATTTCTTCTATTTTTCCAACCAAATTTATCTTTTTCTGAATTCCAAATTGTAAAAGGACCACTCCCTGGAAAAATTCCACTAAATTGATAATCAAGTTTGTCATTTGTAAAAGTGAAATATCCTTGTTTCCTTAAAATTTCTGGAAATGCCTTAATGTGTGCTTCTGGAACAGCTAGATAAGGAACACTTCCCCCCGAGCTAGTTCTCATGTGCATTGCACCAATAGATATTTGGTTCTTTCCCGTCAATAAAGCTGACCTGCTACAGGCACATACTCCAGCAGTAGTAAAAGCATTCATATAAGAGGTACTATTTTTTACTAAATCATCTAAATTTGGAGTAATTGCAGTTTTATCACCTAGAGCATTAATTCTCAGACTCATATCTTCTGCCATAATTACTAAAATGTTAGGTCTCTCGTCAGAAAAAATCACTTGAGCTAGTAAAACAAATAAAAATCTAGAGATTATTTTCATTATTCCTCATATTTTAAAGATTTGGCCTTTAGAAATGCCTTTCTTTCAAATAAGTTTTCTGTCCATCTTGTTATATTTGGTTTCATTGCTTGTTCAATGCCAAGAGCTTCTGCTAAATTTATTGCGTAACTCACACATATATCAGCGATGGTGAATCGATTTGAGCAAAGAAACTCTCTATCAGCTAAACTGCTTTCAAGAAGTTTTAAGCGTGAAACAAACCATCTGCTGTAACCTTCAACTGCACCATCAGCAACACCAGGTTCTTGAAATTTATATCTTAGTACTACAGTTTGAGGAAAAGTAAGTGTCGCATCGGCATGAAAAAGCCAATTTAAATAATTTGGATAGTCAACTTCATTAGGCTTTACTTGTAAATCTGAGGGGCCAAATTTTTCAACTAGATATTGGCACATTGCAACAGATTCAGTCATTTTTATATCTCCATCAATCAGATAGGGAACAGTACCTAGCATATTCACATCGAGATACTCTTTCTTAAAAACCCTTGGAGGGAATGGCATCATTTCAAGTTCATAATCAATATCAAGCTCTTCTGCCGTCCAAATTGGCCTTACTGATCTTGAGTTTTCTGTAGCATAAATTTTAATCACTGTTTAATTATACTATTTGAAGTAAAAAAAATTATTTTAAGAAATTTATGATAAGTTTGTAGTAGGAGTGCTTATGAGAATTTTAATACTTTTAATTATTTCATTTTTTTCTTTTTCACAGGAGGAACAATATCGTTCTGAATTTGCCTGGTGCAATTTAAAAGATGAAAATTCTATTGATGATGCAAAAAACATTGCAAGCAAATATGGTGAGTTTGTAGAAAGTGTAGGTTCGCAGTATGAACAATCATTTTTGTCTCCAATGCATGCAGGAGAATTTCAATACGATTATGTTCTGTGGGGAAGTTGGCCAGATGGGCAGTCCATGTATGAAGAGTGGGGATCATACTTAAATGACTACGAAAAACCAGCTGAAGTAGCAGACTGCAAAAAGTGGCGAGCCGTATATAATTTTTTAGTTGGCAAAAGTAAAATCTCATCTGAAAAAAAAGATGAGAAAAAACCTGTTCAGTTTGCTGCGTGTAAATTTACAGCCTCTGGCAATAGTGAAAAACTATTTTCTGCTGCCAAACTAAATGAGTCTGAACTTATTGAATATGGGTTTAAAGGATGGAAGCATCATTATTTATTTCCATATCTTGGATGGGAAGATGAATCTGAATTTGATTTCATCCAGGTATTTCACTGGGATTCATTCGAATCCAGAGCGACAATGGCACAGAAATATGTAGATTTTTCTTCAAAGTACCCTGAAAACTCAAAGAGATTTGAAAAGATTGCCAAATGCAGTGGGCAAAATAGCTTCTATGAAGAATTTATTTTTTCAAATTGGAATTAACTTAATATTAGAAATGCTTGTTAACTAATAAGCATTTCTTATTTTAACTTCCGAGCTACTGAAAGCTCTCTTTTCACCATTTAACTGAATAATCATTCTTCCTGAAGTATCGATGCATAAAAAAACAGCTTTTTTTTCATCTGGCAAGATTAGTATTTCTTGATTCATATGGAAGCATTTTCTCTCCCAGCTTTCTTTCCAGTCGCTAAGAAAATTATCCTCATTAATTTTTGATAACCTTTTAAAAACAAATTTAATAAATTTTAATCTTTCATTTTCATTTATTGTCAGATTTAGATCTCCCCAGTGAGCTTCTAGTGCATCAAGTTTCAGATTTATTCCGACCCCAATAACGATAAAAAATTTACTATCACTATTAACTGACTCAACTAAAATTCCACCAATTTTTTTATTCTTATAGACCAAATCATTAGGCCACTTAAGTTGAATATCAATATCAAAGAAATCTTTTATTGCATCGCTGACTATTACTGCTGTTTTCAGAGGTGTATTCTCTGAAAGAGAATCTTTTATGAAACCAAATGAAAAATAAATATTACCTTCTTTGCTATACCACTTGTTTTGATTTCTTCCTCTTCCATTTGTTTGTGAATTGCTGGAAATAAGAACTGAAGAATATTTTTTTTCTTCTAATTTTTCTAAACAAATTTCGTTAGTAGAAGTTACTGAATGAAAGTGAACCTCTAAAATGCTAATTTGCTCTCCCATCCTTTAAATGATAGGGAACATATACCAAATAAGTGAAAAACCATGCAGCAGGTATTAGTGCAAAGATATGATAGGGAGCATCTGGCATAAAGCTTGTAATATTGTCTCCACTAGGCTTTTCTAAAATGTACCAATAATTAGTTTCTAGAGCAAAATTTAGCACATACATCAATGGCAAGAAAACAAAAGTTGTGTAAGTCATTATTTTGAGAAAGTCTTTCAAGTAAGGTCTTTGATTCATTAAGACGATTGCTACAGACACTCCCAAAATTATAAGCAAATGCCCATACATATGATTTAGGTATTCAAGAGAGGGGAAGCCAAGCGTAGTGTCTGGAGTTAATAAAGACATTCCAGCACCAACTATTCCCCAAAAATATGCAAATAAGAAAAATATTCTTGGACCACCTAAAAGATAAATAGATATACACCAAGTTGAAAAAGCACACATATGGAGTGGAAGCGCATCTACCATTGCATAATCTCTGACTTCAACTTTAAAAAATGGATCGAAAATCTCATGAGAAATCATAAGAAAAGCAAGAGTGTAGCGTAAAATCTTGATTGTCTTCTCACTTGAACCTATGAAGAGTCTTGGTAAAAAAACTATAACAAAAATGCAAAAAATAAATGTGAGGATGTGAGATGTATCTAATAAATTTAATGTCTGTGCAGTCATTTTGAATTCCTAATCATATCAGCTGCTTTTTCACCAATCATCATTGAAGGAGCATTTGTATTTCCACCCACAAGCGTCGGCATAATAGAAGCATCAACAACCCTAAGATTTTCAACGCCTTTTACTCTGAGCTCACTATCCACTACAGCCATTTCATCATTGCCCATCTTGCACGTACCTACAGGGTGATAAATTGTATCTGATCTTTCTCTGAGAGCATTGACTATAGCTTGATCATTATCAATGTCTATTGGATTTCTAATATTTTTATAATTGCTCAACGGCTCAGTATTCATAATTTCCATCATTCTTTTATATCCATCTACCATTGTGTCAATATCGGATTGAACCGAAAGATAGTTGGGATCAATTAAAGGGTCTTCAAATGGATCTTTACTTGCAATTTTTACAGTACCTCTTGAGTCAGGTCTTAAAAGACACATATGGCAGCTAAAGCCATTTCCCCATAGATCTTGGCGTCCATGATCTTCAACCATAGCTACCACAAAATGTAATTGAATATCTGGAATTTCCTTATCTTTTGATGATTTTATAAAAGCACCTCCTTCAGCTAAGGGCGAAGTAAACATCCCATTCCTCTGAAAAATTAATTTCATAAATTCTATAGGTGCTCTAAAAGTAAACTTTAATGATTTGAAGAAACTACCTAAAAGCTCCCAGTCATCAACACGATGCGTTGTAATATAGTCAAGATGATCTTGAAGGTTTTCACCAACTCCTTTTAAATCTACAAGACATTCAATATGTCTTGACGCTAAAAAATCTTTGTCACCTATTCCAGATCTCATTAAAAGGGTAGGGGAACCATAGGCACCACCACATAAAATAATCTCTTTGTTTGCCTCTAAAGAGAAATATTTGTCCTTACTTATACATTTAACTGATTTTGCTCTTAATTTTTCGAATTCAATTTTTTCTACAGTAGTGTCTGTGAATATAGTCAAGTTTTCTCTATCTTTTATTGGGTTGAGATAGGCTACAGCACTACTGCATCTGAGACCATTTTTTTGTGTTACTTGATATATTCCAACACCCTCTTGTTCATTGCCATTAAAGTCATTATTTAATTTATGAATTTTTGAACCTGCTTCAACGAAAAACCTTGTAAATGGATTATCATGTCTTTGAGCGGCAACATTCAATGGTCCGCCTTGCCCATGTAAATCATCCGAAAAAACTTCGTTATTTTCAGATTTCTTAAAATATGGAAGTACATCCTTAAAAGACCATCCTTCATTACCTAATTCAGCCCAATAATCGTAATCCCATTTGTGCCCTCTAACATAAAGCATGCCATTAACTGAACTTGAGCCACCTAAAACTTTGCCTCTAGGTTGGTAGCCTTTTCTTTTTTCTTCATAACTTTGAGGTACAGAGTAAGTCCTACCAAATGTATCTGAAATTTTTGCAGGCCCCTCTGCTAAAGTAACATCACTGAAATTTTTCTGTGGAACTGTATCGTACTCATAAATTAGGTTAGCTCCTCTTAAAAATGCATACATTGCAGGTATATGAATTAAGGGATTTTTATCTTTTGGGCCAGTTTCAATCAAACAAACATTAGTTCCACTGTCTTCTGTTAATCTATTTGCTAAGACACAACCTGCTGAACCGCCGCCAACAATTATGTAATCGAATTTTGTCATGCTTTTTTAAATTTGTCCCACAACAAGAAAGGTATATATGTGATGAAAAAGACTACTAGCGCTAAGGGCGCAATACCTAAAATATGATATGGAGCTTCAGGCATAAAAACTGCTAGAGAGTCTCCGGCAGGTTTATCCATTAAATACCAATAATTTGCTTCTCCACCAATTAAAATATTTACTGCGTAAATAGGTATTAGAAGAAGAATAGTTATAACTGCCATCCTCCAAAAATTTTGCAGATGTGGACGGTATTTTAAAACAGTTAAAGCGAAAAACACTCCCAATAAAATTTGGCCATGACCATAGAAGAAGAAAAAATATTCAACATCTGGCCACCCAAGTGTAAGGTCTGGTGTTGCAAGTGCCATAGTTGCACCTCCAATACCCCAGTAGTAAGGGAGCTCAAAGAACATTTGATTTCTGCTTTTGCTTAACAAGAAAATTCCAACAAGAAATGCGCTAAAGGCACACATGTGTAATGGAAGGTAAGTCTCCCAGGGTTTTTCAAACACAAAAATGTATAAAAATGGCCTAATAATTTCAAAGCCTAAAAGAGAGATTGCAATAATTTTTGTAACAATGTTTTGTAAAGAAGTGCTGATGAAATTACTAATCAAACAAATCAAAAAAATTATACCGAAGGTATAAGCAAGAGTCTCGACGTGTTGTTCCCCAAAAAGTATAAATGGTTCAATCATAAGCAAAAAATTTATACAGGATAATCATACAGCTTATGTTGATACAAGCAAAATATAATTTATGATGAATTAATAAATTATTTTAAGAAAATATGCCAAAAGATTGTCTTCTTTTAAATGGAAATGGTAGGCCTGTGAGCTATTTCCCTTTATCAACTTTAGATTGGAAAACTGCTATCAAACTAATCTTTACAAGAAACGTAGTTATTGTAAAAAATCATGTTGATTGGGTTGTGCGTTCACCATCAATTGAGGTAGAAGTTCCAAGCATCATAATGTTAAAGAGATTCCATAAATTTCAAAATTATGTAAAGTTTTCAAGGTCAAATGTCTATCTCAGAGATATGTATAAATGTCAATATTGTCAAAATATTTTTGAAATAAATCAGCTTACATTAGACCATGTAGTACCAAGATCTAAGGGAGGACAGACAGAGTGGGAGAACATTGTGACTTGCTGTAAATCTTGTAATACCAAAAAAGGTTCAAAAGCTATTAACCCTACAGTAGTGCCTAAAAAGCCATCATTTGCACATTTATTAAATGGGCATAAGCTTAATAGATCTGACTTTCCTGATAAGTCTTGGGCTGACTATATTTTCTAGTATTTTATAGAACACCCATAAGGCCTAGTATTGCTACTCTCAATTTCTAGCCCTGCATTAAGACTTTGAATTGCCTCTTTAACAAAATTAACTCCCTTTGACAGATCTGTACTAAAAAGTGCGCCCATTGTGCCAAGGTTATCTATTGCGCCCTGATACTTGAGCACGCCATCTTCATCAATTACATACATATGAGGTGTAGTTTTTGCTGCAAACTTTTTACCCACAGAACCATCTTCGTCAAGAAGAACATGATTAGGGTATGCATCTCTTGTTAGGGTAAGTTTCTTAGCTTGATCTTGATCTATATATCCTTGTTTACCCTTTGCAGATGAAACAATAGAAAGCCAAATTACATCCTTTTCAACTAATTCTTTTTGAAGTTTTTGCATGTTGCCAGTCTCATAGTGGCGCTTAACAAAGGGACATTCATGGTTTGTCCACTCCAGTACTACTTTTTTGCCACGAAACTCTTCAAGGCTTATAGTTTCATTGTCTTGATTAATTATTGAAAAGTTAGGTGCAGTTTCTCCAACTTTTGCAAGAGAAAAAATATTCATTGCAAAGAAAATAATTAGAATAATTTTAGCTTTCATTTTGTAACCTCCATTACATATTTTTCTGTTAACACTTCGTTTAAAATTATAGGCTGTTCTAGATTTTTATTCCAAAATACATATACAGGAACACCAGATCTACCATATTTTTTTAATTCTCGGAAAATTTCATCGCTTCTATTTGTCCAGTCAGCTTTGAGATATTTTATATTTCTTTTATCAAATTCTTCTAATGTTCTCTCTGTTAAAGCAACTTTCTCATTTACCTGACAAGTAATACACCAAGCTGCAGTAAAGTTAATGAAATAAGCTGACCCCTCATTTCTATAGGATATTTCCTTCTCCTTAGTCCATGAGTTTTCGTCAATAAGGGTTTCGGTACCTTTCTGCTTAAAATCCCAGTCAAGAAAAATTACAGTGAAGAATAAAATCACTAAAGAAGTTAAGTATTTAATTGGCTTTGAAATTTTGAGAGGTACAAACCATATGAAAAAAGAAATGACTAGCCAAACTATTAATACTGTAAGAAGAGAGTTTGTCTCCACCTGATTTGATAATACCCAAAACAACCATATTGCTGTTCCAAACATTAAGAATGAAAAAAATTGTTTTAAATATTTCATCCACTCCCCAGGTTTTGGCAAGAATTCAATAAGTCTTGGGAAAATTGCTATTAGAAAATATGGTAATGCAAATCCAAGTCCGAGGAATAGAAAAATCAGCATTGAGAAAGTATTAGGTTGCACAAGTGCATATCCTAATGCTGCACCCATGAATGGGGCAGTACAAGGTGAAGCAACTAAAACTGACAAAACTCCAGTTAAAAATGAGCCCGATGCACCAGAAGTATTATTGAAATTTTCTAATTTTGTTAAGCTGCTGCCAAAATCAATATCTGTAAAAAGGATAAGCCCAATTACAAACATTAAAGTACTCAGAAAACCAACGATGATTGGAGATTGTAATTGATAGCCCCAACCAATATTTTCACCTGCTCCTTTCAATGCAATCAAAATTCCTGCAATACCTAAAAAAGTTGCTAAAACACCAAGTACGTAAAGGGAAGCATTTAGAGTAATTGAGCTATTAGAATTTTGTGAATTCTTAATTAGAGAAAAGGCCTTTAAAGCAATTACTGGCAGAACGCATGGCATTAGGTTAAGTATCAACCCTCCAATAAAAGCAAATAATAAAGCTGTTATTAAACTTATCTCGGATAAAGAACTTTCTAAAACTGTTGGTGTAATCTTAATTGTTTCGTTAATTTCGCTAAACCCATTTTTTGAGGATATAACTCCAGAAATTTGTCCATCAAAAGTATCTAACATGGAAAGAGCTAGTGAGTTTTCTTGTGTTGGATTTTTAATTGAAATTTTTTGTGCAACTGAATAATCGATTACACCATCCATATATGGATAAAAATATGAGCTTTCATCGATTTGATCTGAAATTAACTCCAGGCCTCCACTTTGGTTCGGAAAAACTACCTTAACCGGAGGTCCTCTTGTGGGAACAATAGATTTCCATCTCAAAAGCTCATTTGGGGCTTGTTTAATATTTAAAATCCCATTTTTTAGCTCTAGAGAGAAAGAATCATTTTGCGGTACGCAAATATCATCACAAACTAAAAATTTTGTTTTTATTTCTATTTGAGAATCTTCTAAGTTATTAAGAGTTAACTTAAAAGGAATAACTAGATCATTCTTAAATCCATATGTCATGAGAGGTGGGTATGGAATTTTTTGAGGTCCAGGCCAGGTTATGTCAGAAATTACTAAATTAGAATTATTTTTATATTCAAATACAGCAGGTCCTCCAGAATCACCAGCATTTAACCAATACGTATGCCAACCATCTTTTAAAGCGAATTTAAAACCCAGCTCGATTGCTCCAGGTTTATTTATTATATTGTTTTTACCTATAACTGAAAATGAAGAGTATTCATTTTGAACACTGCTTTGAACACTCATACCTAATGTTACTAGAAGGTATAAAAATAATTTTGTTATAGATTTCATAAAGTGAAGGGCGGTTTCCCGCCCCATAGTTATTTTACCTCAATTACACGAGGTTTTTTATGGTCAGGTACTACTCTTTCAAGGTTAACAGTAAGTAAACCATTTTTTATTGCAGCACCTAAAACTTCAAGATCTTCTGCTAAAGTAAATTTTAGCTTGAATGCTCTTTTAGCTATACCTTTGTGCAATGCCTCTTCAGCAGAATTGTCCTCCTTAGGACCATCATGCTTAATTGTTAGCACTCCATCACACAGCTCAATATCAACATCTTTTTTATCGATACCTGCTAGAGCAATTTCTATCTTAAACTTAAGTCCATCCTTAAAAATATTGTAAGGTGGGTAACCAGATTGAGACTCATTAGAAATTCTTTCGAGCCTATCTACGAGTGTTTCAAAACCTAAAACTCGGTTTGAAAACATTGGATCAGTAAAATTTATTAACATAATGTCCTCCTTATAAGCGACTAGTTAATTAATTGCTGGCCTCACCCGAGCACCAACATCAGATAATTTATAGATTAGTTTTCAAAAATCAAGTTTTTTTTTAATAAATGTAACTTATACTTCTCAAAATATTGATTTTTTTTGAATTAATGAGTAGTTTAAGTTACATTAATATTAAATAAGGAAAATATAAATGGGTAAAAATCATAAAGATTTAGAAGTACTACTAACGTTTAAAAGAAAAGAGGCTGGCATAACTCAAGCTGTTTTAGCAGAAGCCGTGCAAGTATCACGTAAAAGTATCAATGCAATTGAGAATGGGGTTTATATTCCCTCTACAGTCCTATCATTAAAGATCGCTACAATATTGAATTGTAAAGTTGAGGACTTATTTAAATTACATGAGGGAACTTTTCCCCTTATGATAAATCAAAGTAAATATGAGCAAGAAAATTAAAATATTTTTAACCTTTTCTCTAATCTTTCTAACTAGCTGCGCTACTGGTGGATTCAAGCCAAACGTCGTGCCTAGAGATGCAGCAGGAAAATCTCAAATAGTTCTTTCTGGTACTGTTGTATCAGTCAAAGAGGTAATTATAGAGGGGGATAGGGATGCTGGAAGTGCATCGGGTGCTGTAATTGGTGCAATTGTAACTGGATCTGCTGCAAAAAGATCAGCTGACGGTGATGGTGAAACCTCGGAGTTAATTGGTGGATTAGTTGGAGGACTAGTTGGTTCAGTTGTTGGAAGTGAAGTAGGAGAGTCTCTGTCAAGAAAGAAAGGGTTAGAATTAATAATTCTTCTTGAAAATAATGGAAAAGAAATTTCAGTAGTACAAGAAATATCAGAAGACCTAAACTATAATTTCCGTAAAGGAGATAAAGTTAGAATTATCAGGTCTGCCGGCAGAACGAGAGTAGTTCCACTTGAATAAGAATTGCCAGAAGTAAATCTTTGGAATAAAGCGCTAGATATCCTATCAAGAAGGGAACACTCCATTTCGCAATTAAAAAGCAAAATTCAAAAGTTTCAAGATAATGAAGAACAAGTTGAAGAGCTAATAAATAAACTTATTGATAAAAATTTGTTATCAGATAAGCGATTTGCTGAATCTCTTATAAAATCGAAAAGTGAAGCAGGTTATGGCCCAAATTACATAGAACAACTTCTTCAGAAAAATTCAATCTCAAAAAACGATTACGATTTATATTCGCCCAATATTGATTGGCATGTTATTTGTAAAAATGTTGCAGAAAAAAAAATTGGTAACAAAAAACTTAATTATGAAGATAAGCAAAAGATTTTGAGATTTTTGTCCTACCGAGGTTTCACTTATGAAATAATAATAGGATCAACAAACCTTGATATATGACTTTAGCAACAAAATACAGACCAAAATCTTTTTCAGAAGTAATAGGACAAGATCATGCAGTCGTTGCATTAAGAAATATAATTAAAAATCAAAAAATTCACAACGGTTATATCTTTTCTGGCACAAGGGGAATTGGTAAAACATCTCTTGCTAGACTATTTGCAAAAGCGCTAAACTGTCAGCAATATGATTTTGATAAAGGTGATGTATGTGGCAAATGTCCTAGTTGCATAGACATACAAAATAACTCCCATTTAGATTTAATAGAAGTAGACGCAGCTTCAAATAGTAAAGTTGAAGAGGTTAGAGAACTGATGAGTGGCGTTCAGTACTCGCCATCAAATGGAAAATATAAAATTTATCTTATGGATGAGGTTCAGAATTTTTCTCCAAAAGCTTGGGATGCTTTGCTGAAAACACTTGAAGAGCCGCCAGGTCATGTGGTTTTTTTGATGGCAACTACAGAATCTGAAAAAATTCCAAAAACAATTATATCTAGATGCTTACAATTTAACTTAAAAGTTGTCTCTGAGAATGCTATTTCTGAAAATTTAAAAAGAATTTTTAATAAGGAAGAAATTTCTTTTGATGATGGTTCAATTGAGTTATTAGCAGAATTAGCAAGAGGTTCTGTTAGAGATTCAATTACTTTGGCTGATCAGGCAGCATATCATTCTGGCAATAGTTTAACTGAAGAAGAGATGTCAAAATTTCATGGGCTAATAGACAAATTATCTGTAGACAAATTATTAAGTGATATTTCAGAAAATAATGTTGAAAATATTCTAAACGAACTAAAACGTTTTTATGAACTTGATACGAATTACCATATTCTATTTGAAAGGGTTTTAGCTAAATTGCATAAGCAAATAATAGAACAGATGATTAAAGGAAATGATGCTCAGGACACACATTTATATCATCAATTTTTCAATTCTGGATTTAATGAGTCACAAATTTCTGGAAGAACAAGAGAAGCATTTGAAATAAGTGTTTTGAAATGTTTGTCATTCAGTGATAACAGAAAAGACTCTAGCGAAGGAATTAAAGACGATTCAAAAAAAAAGTCTGAAGACCAATCAATAGAAACTTCCAAGAAAACTAAATATGAAATACCTCAAAAGTCTGAGGAAAATATTGAAATAGAGGAATCAAAGCAAATAAATGAAGAAAAAAAATTAAATCCTAAATTGTGGTTAGAAACTTTTGAAAGTCTTGATATTGTTGGCCCTACTAGAACCCATTTTGCAAACCTCGAGATAAAAGAAACATCCCATGACAAAGTAATTTTTTTTGGAGAGAAGATGTTTGCGAAAAGAATAAAGGAAGATAATATTTTTGAATTAAAAAAATCCCTTGAAAATGCAGGTTTTGGCAATCTTGATATAGAAATTGAGGAGATAGATAAAGTAATTGAAACACCTTCAAACAATTGGAAGAAAAAAAGAAAAGAACAAATTGAAGATTTTCAAAAAGAGATAATCAACAGCTCATTAGTTAAAAATTTACAAGAAAACTATGACAAGACTTTAAATAAAGAGAAACTAATAATTATTGACCATGAAGAATGACTCTGATCTGTTAAATGAATTAATAAATGCTTTAACTATTTTGCCTGGCGTCGGCATCAAATCTGCACAAAGGATGGCATTTAATTTACTTGAAAAAAACAGGGATAAAGCCAAAAATTTATCTGATCTACTACGGTTAGCAACCGAACAAATTAGAAATTGTAGCCAATGTAGAAATTTAACTGAGCAAAGCATCTGTAACATATGCAGCGATGAAAAAAGAGATCAAAATATGCTATGCATAGTTGAAAATCCTTCAGATGTACTTGCAATAGAAAATTCTGGAACTTTTAAGGGTAAATATTTTGTTTTGATGGGCAGACTTTCTCCAATAGATGGATTAGGCCCTGAAGAATTAGGTATTCCTAAATTAATCCAACAAATTACTAATTCGAATATTAAAGAAATAATAGTTGCAACTAGTCCAACAGTGGAGGGGGACGCAACATCATTCTATATTAGAGATCAGATCATAAAAAAAGAAGTTAAAGTAACTAGAATAGCCTATGGAGTTCCAATGGGAGGGGAATTGGAGTATGTTGATAATACTACTTTAGGCAGAGCTATTCAGGGTAGAAGAGAAATCAAAGAATGAGCATTAAATCTGATAATTGGATTATTGAACAGGCAGAAAAAAATCAGCTCATTAAACCTTTTGAAAAAGAGCAAATTAGAGAAGTTGATAATAAAAAAGTAATCTCCTATGGCGTATCAAGTTATGGTTACGATGTAAGGTGTGCAAACGAATTTAAAATATTCACAAATACATTTTCATCAGTAGTTGACCCTAAAAATTTTGATGAAAAAAGTTTTGTCGATATACAAGATAGTGAATGTATTATTCCACCAAATTCTTTTGCACTTGCTAGAACGGTTGAATATTTCAAGATACCAAGATCGATACTTACCCTATGTCTTGGAAAATCAACCTATGCTAGATGTGGAATTATTGTAAATGTAACTCCGCTAGAGCCTGAATGGGAGGGTCATGTGACTCTAGAGTTTTCAAACACAACTAATTTACCTGCAAAAATTTACGCTAATGAGGGAGTTGCTCAAATGCTTTTTTTTGAATCAGACCAAGTTTGTAAGACTAGCTATAAAGATCGTGGAGGAAAATATCAGGGACAAACAGGTGTCACTCTTCCAAAAACTTAGGTTCGTCTACTAGAGATAGTTTATTAATTTTGCCATTTCTTAACTCTATGAAACTATCAATAATCATAAAATCATGCTCTGGTGAAATATAATAAGTTATCTCTCCCGCATCAGTTGATGTTGCTTTAACTTTAATGCAATTAATATTTCCAAATTTCTTTTTAATAACCTCCTCTCCAACTACCTCATATTCACGTTCAACAATTTTCCCTTCTGTATTTGTAATTACATTTAAGAAAAAGTTATCAACACCATTTTTAATATTAAGTCGCATTTGGAGATCACTTCCAAGCTGATCCAGCACATTTTCTTCATTTAAAAATGAAAAACCAAGCTCCTGAGATTCAATCTTATTATCTAAGAAAGAGACTTCAAAACTTTTTTCTTTACTACCGGGGACATTATTTTTCACTTTTGTAAAAAGCGTTTTAACTTTATTGTTTTCTAGAACTAGCGAGGATTTTTGTGAATACTCATAAATAAAAAGAGGCCTCAAAACAAATCTAGAAGTAATTTCATTGTCATCAAATTTAAAACTTCTTTTAAGAGTTATGTTTCCAGCAGAATAATGTGTGAATTTAAACTTGGCATCCCAGCTCTTGAATTCATCAGACATAACCGAAAAAGATAAGAATAAGATGAAAAAACGCATTTTAAAGGTTAGATATAGTTTTTGGATAAATTTTATTTTCTAATTTTTTAATTTTCTCTGTTAAAGATTCAATAGTATCATCTGGTTCAATTTCAATGCTCTGTTGTCTGATAATTGGTCCAGCATCAAGATCAGAAGTGACATAATGAATTGTAGTTCCATGAAGTTTATCACCTGCAAGTAAGGCTCTTTCGTGTGTATTTAGTCCAGGATATTTTGGCAATAGGGAAGGGTGTATATTTATGATTTTTTGTTTCCACTTCTCTACCAGAAAATTACTTAAAATTCTCATATATCCAGCTAAGATGACATAATCAGGATTAAGTTTTTGCAAATAAACATTGATTTCCTCATCAAATTTTTCTCTAGAATCAAATTTTTTATGATCCAAAATTTTACAATCAACATTAAAGTTCTTTGATATATCAATACCACTTGCATCAGGGTTATTTGTGAAAGTTGATATTACCTTGTAGTTTAATTTTTTCTCATTTTGAAGAATTGATTGAAGATTAGTGCCTGTACCAGAAAAGAAGACAACAATGTTCATTTATTAATTTTTGAAGATGAATTTTTTTTCTGTTTTTGAAACATATCCAATTTCAAACAACTTTGAGTTAATTTTTTTAGCCTTTTCAACATCTTCTCTATCAAGTATTAAACAAAAGCCAATTCCGCAATTAAAGACTTTATACATCTCGTTTCTTGTGATATTCCCGAGTTTCATAATTTCTAAAAAAATCCCTTTTAATTTGCACTTGTCTCTGTCAATAATCATAGTGTAGCTGGAATTAATTCGTGAAAGATTCTCTTCAAGCCCACCTCCAGTAATATGTGCCATTCCATTGATTTTTAGTTTTTTTGTGAGTTCAAGCACTTCTTTTACATAAATTTTTGTTGGCGTAAGTAGTTTTTTTTGTAATTTTCTATCAGTTTTTTTGCTATTTATTATTTTGTTAATCAGAGAATACCCATTGGAGTGAAAGCCTGAAGAGGGCAGTGCAAGTATTGCATTATTCCTTCTAATTTTTGACCCATCTATAATATTTTTTCTTTCATTAATGCCCATCGCAAACCCAACTAAATCAAAATTATCTTTAGTATAATGATTGGGCATTTCTGCAGTTTCGCCACCAATTAATTCGCAACCAGCCCGATCACAGCCCCTCAGAATTCCTTTTATAATTTCTTTTCCCTTATTTCTATTAAGTTTTGATACTCCATAGTAATCAAGAAAAGTTAATGGAGTTGCACCACTAACTACTAAGTCATTAACACACATTGCTACTAAATCTATTCCAATAGATGAAAGGTTTTTTTGCTTAAGTGCAAGGGTAATTTTAGTGCCTACTCCATCACAAGCTAGTGCAAATACTGGGTCTTTGTATTTTCTCGGCGGTTTAACATAGCCTGAAAAACTACCTATATTGCTTAAAGCATTTTTTAGATCCCTTTTTTTGGTAAGGGATTTAATATCTTCAATAAATTTTTGCCCTTCATCAATGTTTACGCCTGATGATTTATAATTAATCTTGCCTTTATTCATTTATGGTTAATGTTTGTGTAATGTATTATTCAAAAATTCTTAAAGTCACTAGAATTATACTTTTTTTTGGACTATCGAGTTCAGTTAATTTGGCTGAAGAAGACAATATATTTATTAGCTATATTGTTAATTATGAAGAAATATACAGATTAGAGGAAAAAATATATGAGTTAAGTCAAAAGATATTAGATGATTATCAAGTTTCCATGACTAATGAGAAGATAGAGTTTAATGCAGAAAAATATTTCATAGGATTTAAAGTAATTCGAATCGATGAAAAAAATTTTCTTGAATTAAAATTTAACAAAAAAAAGATAGAAGAATATTTAAATATAGAAAATTAAATGAATAAAATTACCTCTAGCAATCAATATTTTTTTAATTTTAAAAGAGATCTTAATGCAAGTTTAGATAATTTTTATTTTTCAAAAAAAAATAAAATATTAAAAAATGAATTAGATTTATTTATTAATGATTTTAATGCACATAATTTATTTATTTCTGGAGACAAAGGATTAGGAAAGACTTTTTTACTAAACTGCGCACTTAATCACAAGAAATTTAGCGAACAAAAATGTTTGTATATCGATATTGAAAACCTTAGCAATAATGTAAAAGTCTTTAATGAAATAGACTCTTTTTCAGTCATTTGTATAGACAATATTCATTGCTCTAATAAGGATATAGAAGTAGAGCTTTTCAATCTTGTAAATAAGGCTTTTACCAGCAAGATAAAGCTTTTAATCTCTTCTCAACTACACATTACTCAATTAAATCTTTTTCCTGATTTGCTTTCTAGGATTAAACAGATGAGCTGTTTTTCAATTGAACAAATTTCTGATGATGAAGTTGATGATGTAATTGATTTTATGAATTTAAAATTAAAACTTTTTTTTTCAAAAGAGCTTATTGAAGATATATCAAAAATCGTAAGGAGAGATATCTCCTCTATTAAAGACTTGTTTGTTGAGCTTGAGCAATTCCTTTATTCTGAGAAAAAAAGACCATCGAAAAGAACAATAATGAGCTATCTAAAAAAAAGAATTAATCAATAATCGAACACTCTCTGCAAAGGACATTAATCTCTTTTCTCATTTTACCTTTACCTAATTCTTTTCCATTTATAACTTCAGATATAGCTTCAGTTAGTGAGATTGCAAAATTTAAACTGTTGCTATTTTTTGCAGGCTTAACATAGTCCACTTTAAAGTCATTAATCTCTAATAAAGAATCTGCTGTAAAATTAATAGCGTCTTCAAGAGTGCCTATTTCATCTACGAGACCTATTTCAACTGCATCCTCTCCATACCAAACTCTTCCTCTAGCAATTTCTAAAACTTTGTCCAAAGGTATATCTCTATCTTTTGAAGTTTGTGTTGTGAAGTTCATGTATGTTTCATCAATATTTGCTTGAAAAGTTTCTATTACATCTTCAGGCCAGTCTTCTGCCACAGGATTGAAATCTCCAAATTCAGTTGTTTTATTTGAATCATAATTTAATCCTGCCCACTCAAGAATCTTTTCAAAAGATAAAAGACGTCCATAAACACCTATTGAACCTGTAATAGTATTTTCTTCAGCGTAGATTTTATCTGCCATCGATGAAACCCAGTAGCCACCAGAAGCAGCTAAACTACCCATTGAGACAACAATTGGAATGCCTTTATTCTGTGCTTTTTCAATCTCCCACCTTATATATTCAGATGCAACAACCGAGCCTCCTGGTGAATTTACTCTTAACACAATTGCTTTTGTATTCTCGTTTTCATGGGCAGCTTTTAACATTTTTACTAGTCCATCAGAGCCAGCTATACCTAACTGTACCGGTCCTGTAGTGATCGCACCCTCTATAGTAATAACCTTGATAACATTTTTCGATTTAGATTTTTTTACTTTCTCAAATGTTTTCAAATAATCCCTGTAGTAAATTGCATTTAGTTCGTCTTCATCACTTTCTGCAGCGCCAAATTTTTCCAGCATTCTGTCATTAAAATCATCCTCTTCTTCTTGATAATCAATGACATTCCACTCAAGATTGGCATTCTCAAAAGAAACATTCCCAGCAACTAGATCTTTATAAGATTCATCTGCATACCATTGAAGGTCTACATCTCTTGTTTCTGTAACAAAGTTTTTATACACATTCCAGAATCTATCTATGTAGTATGAATTATCCTTTTGCTCCTGGCTCATATTTGATCTTGTCCAGTCTTCAGGCCCTGTCTTCCAATCTCCTGCTGTAAAAACTCTTGGAGTTATAAGAAATTTTTCAAAAAAATCCTTTTGATACAGTCTAGTAGACGTAAAGCCATCAAGTGCAAATGCAGAATATTTACTTGCGCTTATTTCAGTTGCACCGGATGAAAGTAAATAAGCCGTATCTCCATAAATCGAGAGTGACTCAGCTCTGATAATTATTTCTTTGCCTGCCTGTGCAGCTTCTTTTATCTTTTTAGCTAAAGGTATTGCATAAGCAGAACTTATTTGTAGTCCAGATGGATCAAAAATCATACCTGAAACCTTTTCATCTTCTTTAAATTTCTGAAAAAAATCTACCAAATGTTTAAACTCATATGTAATGACTTCTTCATCACCCAAGAATGCAGTGAATTTATCTTGTGATTTGGGAATTTGTTGGTCAACAACTATTCCGTCCGGGCTAAAAACGACAACTTTTCCATCTGCTTTTGGCTTGGTTTCGTTATCAAAAAGTGGATCTAAAATACTTACTAGAATGGCAGCAACAACAAATAAAAAGATTGATGTTGCTAAGGTAAAGCGTATTGCTTTCCAGAAGAAATCTCTACCAACTCTTATAAAATACCAAATATTACCTAGAAAATTTCCTAGCCTAGAAAACGCTCCGATATCATTTTTTTTCTTAGTTTTTGCCATAACTTCTTATATATTACTTTTATGAGTGAAATAAAGTTTCATTTTTATTAAATAAATGTATTATTTATGAAATTTTTTCAGATGAGGATATTAGCAATTTTAAGTTTATTTTTTCTAGCTTCTTGCGAGAGGCCGGATTTAGAATTTACAAACTCTAAACCAAAACACTCTTATATGCTCAATGATCAATTAATTTTTCTAAATTTCTGGGCAGATTGGTGCGCCCCATGCATTAAGGAGTTTCCTTATTTTAACGAATTAGATAAAAACCCAAATGTAACAGTAATTGGATTTCATTTTGATCAGTTTGATGTCCTTGAAGACGAGGTTGTTGAGGGATTTATAAAAAAATTTAATATTCAATTTTTAAATTTACGAACTGATCCAAGAGATATTTGGGGTGTTGATATACCCAATAGCGTACCAACAATACTAATAATCAAAAACAATTCAATATTAAAGACTATTACGACTCCCCAAACACTTGAGACATTAGAAAGCATTGTTCAGGATCTTAGCTAACTTTTGATTTCACTTTACCTTTAGAAAATAGAGTTTGAATTTCTACACCTTTTTTCAATCTTTTTGCATCTTTAATTACTCTGTTTTTTCCATCAGTTGTAATTGAATAACCTCTTTTTAACACTCCTTTAGGATCAAGAGCGTGAATTTTTTCATGAATTAACTTAAGTTTTGAATTTGAACCACTCACTATCGTGAGTAGTTGATGGTTTAGATTTGTCTTTAGAACATTTAAAGCATTAAAAATTTTTACTAATCTTGATTTAGGAGAAACATTGTTTAGCTCGGCAAATTTAATATCTATTAAATTAATTTTTTTGCTTAAAAAGTTTTTGATGGCTAACTCTATTCTTTCATGTTGCTCATCAAGTCTGAGTTGCTGTTCGTTAAGTTTTTGCTTTGGAGTTCTCAGTTGTTTTTTAAGAAAATGAAGAGCCTGTGTCTTTTCTTTAATTTTAGTAATAATATTTCTACGAAGAACTAATTTAGCATTTCCGAAATATTCTAAAATACGACTAGAGCCCTCTGATATTATTTCTGCTGCTGCTGTGGGCGTTGCTGCCCTGTAGTTTGAAACAAAATCGGTAAGAGTAAAATCTGTCTCATGACCAACTCCACTTATTACAGGCGTCTTCATTTGTGCTATGTATCTGCACACTTCTTCATTATTGAAAGCCCAAAGATCTTCAATTGATCCTCCTCCTCTGCATATGATTGCTGCATCAATATTATTTTCTGCATACTGAGTTTCAATTAATTTCAATGACTGAAGTATAGAATCAGGAGATTGTTCTCCTTGGACTATAGTTGGAGCAATCAAGATTTCTGTATGAGGTGATCGTCTTTGTAGCGTAGATATTACATCTCTTATAGCCGCTCCTTTCGAAGATGTAACAATTGCTATTTTATTATTTATCTCAGGAATTTGTTCACTATTTTTTATTTCAAATAATCCTTCAGAATTAAGCTTATTTTTTAGAAGCTCGAATTTTCTCATCAATTCACCAAATCCAGCCAGCTCCATTTGCCTTACTGTCATTTGGTAACTTCCTGTTCGCTTATAAACAGAAAGTTTTCCAAAGAGAATTAATTGATCACCTTCTTTCGGTTCATTTAGAACTTTATTATTATCACCTTTAAACATCACACATCTTAAAACAGCCTCAGAATCTTTTATCGAAAAGTACCAGTGTCCTGACGGATAGGCTTTAAAACCTGAGATTTCACCAGAGACCCAAAGAGGTGGAATGTCCCTCAAAAAATCATCAGCTGTTTGGTTTACTTCTGATACGCTGAGAATATCTCTAGAGTTTGAATTAAGATTTTCCGTGTAGTCTTCCATAAGAATTTATTATATTCTATTGCTTTCTGCGAGTTTAGCTCAGTTGGTTAGAGCACCTGCCTTACAAGCAGGGGGTCGTAGGTTCGAATCCTACAACTCGCACCAATCATTTTTTATGAGTAAAGATATAAATAAGTTCTTGGATTTCCATAAAGAAAATGGCGGCACTGGTAAGCTGTTTAATTTTGAATTTAAAGAGCATAAGGAGGGTTTTCTAGAATTATCTGGGGAATTTAATGAATTATGCTTAAATCCAGATGGATCAGTCCAGGGTGGAATGATGACATCAATGCTTGATGACGTAACAGCATTACTATTAATTTTTGAGTCGGGAGGGACTTTATATCCTAGCTCGACCGATTTACACACACTCCATCACAGGCCTCTTTTTAAAGGAAAGGTCACCGCTAGAGCAATACTTATGAAAAAAGGTAAGAATATAGCGACTGTAAGAGGGGAGCTTATCAATAAAGATGGTAAGTTGGTCACAACACTTGTTCATACTGTATTTCTTATAGACAGAGAAAATAGGTTCTAAAAAAAAGCCCGCTTTCGCGGGCTCTAAAGGTTTAAAGTTAAATTTAACCTTTTTGTACTCCGGAATCTCTCATAGCTGCGTACCAGATAACTAATCCAAATAGGAATTTGTTAACAAGGTCAGCTAAGTTATAGATAATGTTTAGAGCGTTAGCATCTACACCACCACCTAAATAACCAAGGAAATAACCTAAAGGATAGATAGCCCACCCAACAGTTACAATCCACTTGATTCCATTAAATGCAAAGGTAAGGTTTTCGTTTCCTGCAGCATCTTTAATTTGAGCCGCTTCTCCTGCAAAGACATAGTAAATAATAAATATCCAACCTAACATCCCCACAACAAAACCTACAGTTGCGTCAATTAATCCAGCTTCACCCAAATACCCACCTATGAGCATTACAAGTGATGCAATAAATAATTTCCAAAATACTCCAAGACTTACTGCAACAACTGCTGCAAGAATTAGATAAAACTCGACAATCTGCATAGGAACAGTGATCAACCAATCAATATATCTATATACTGTTGGAGATTCTCCAGTAGCTACCCAAACGTCTCTCATGTACATGTAGTGCCAAAAGGCAACGAAACACACGAGCGCTGCGACTGTCAAGGAAGTTTGCCATGAAGCTTTAACTGTACTTCTTTCTACGAAGAAGAAAAGTGCTCCCGCAGCCATAACAGCTGTGGCAATCCAAAAGGATATCCCGACAAAATCGTCTTGTGCTAGAAAATAATCCATAATTTCCCCCGTTAAGTAAATTTACGTTAACGCGTACATTTTAGTGGCTCTAAAACTAAAATACAACTTAAAACTAAAATACAACTTTATTTACCTTTAAAAAGTTGTATTAAAAGCATATTTATAACAAAATCTAACACTTGCGGTCCGGTAGTTCAGCTGGTTAGAATGCCTGCCTGTCACGCAGGAGGTCGAGGGTTCGAGTCCCTTCCGGATCGCCATTGCATTTATGTTTGTTGATATAGCTTTACAATTTATCCTCGCGACTGTTATTGGTTCGATATGGGCAGCTCCATTTGTAGTAACTCCAGCAGCCAGGAAGACACTTGATAAAGAGACATTGAAATTTTTTTTGAGGTCTTTCTTTTTCAGACTAAATCTTTTTTTAATAGTATTTTTAGGTTTATATCTAGGTATATTTTATTTTTTAAAACTGGGAACTTACGAACTATTCTTTTCGAATTATGAAACATTACTAGCATGTATCATGATAGTGACTATTTTTCTTAATTTATTTATTTCTCTATTACTTTCCAGCATAGATCAGCTTAAAAATCGAGTTCTATTTAACATCTTTCATTTGTTAAGTGTAGTGATTTTAATTGGCAATTCTTTCGCTGCGACTTATTTGCTTGTTCAAAAATTTTTACTAATTTGAAGAAAGAAAATCTTCCCACAAAAATTTGTCCAATGTGCAAAAAGGATTTTTCTTGGAGAAAAAAATGGAGCAGAGACTGGGAAAATGTGATTTACTGTAGTGAGCGTTGTAGAAGGTCAAAAAATGAGCTTAAAAAATAATTTTTTTTACCTGGTATTATTTTCTGCATATATTCCACTACTATTTCTTGGCATAACTGATCTCGATGAAGGAGCTTTCAGCTCTACCTCTTTACAGATGCTTCGAGAAAAGCAATTCCTTATTCCTTACCTTGGAGACGAACTTAGATTAGAAAAACCAATTTTGACATATATTTTTCAATGTATTTCTATTTTTGTATTTGGCATGTCTGAGTTTTCATTGAGGCTACCTTCTATGGTTGCAACTTTTATCTGGGGCTTTGTCTTTTCTAAATTTATTTTTAGCTTTAAGAATGATTTTAAAATAACATCAGTTTTAAACATTTTTCTATTACTTCCTGGAATATTTCTTATGAGTTCAGTGGCAACAGCTGATGCTTTTTTGAACCTTTTTATAACTTTAGCAATGATTAATATTTACCGTTTTTGTGAAAATGAGAATAAAGAGGAATTAATAAGATGTTCTGTTTGGATTGGATTAGGTTTTCTTACCAAAGGTTTAACAATTATTGCCATTTGTGGCGCTGTGTTTTTTATTTTTTCAATAATTACAAAAAAATTTAATACTTTCTTAGGTGCAATTTTAAGCATCAAGCCTTGGCTTATTTTCTTTGCAATTATATTGCCATGGCTTTCTTATGTGTATCTAAAAATCGGTCTTGAGCCATTAAGCTATATGTTCCTTGGACAATCTTTCGGGAGGTATACAACAGCTTTCGAGAGTCATGATGGAATGTTTTATTATTACTTTTTAGTTTTGCCATTGGTGACGCTTGCTTTTTTCCCTGATTTTGTAAGATCTTTATTTAAACTAAATTTAAAAGATAATTTAGAAAAGTTTCTTTTCACTTGGTTAGCTTTTGTTTTCGTCTTTTTTTCCTTTTCTACTACAAAGTTGCCACATTATTTAATCTATGGTTTGGCCCCTATTGTATTTTTTCTACAAAAAATTTTGTTAATTGATCAGGAAAGAGCACCAACTATCTTAGAAAGCATATATCAATTATTGATATGGCTTATGCTCTTAAGCATTCCATACGCTCTTAGTTCATTTCTGCCAAGGAATAATTTTGATATTTCATTAAGCGGCCTTGAAGATGTATTTAATGAAACCCTATATTTATCTATAGTAAGCTTCATAATTTTCTTCCTAGCTTTGTTAGTAATATCACGTGTTGAAGTTAATATATTGAAAAAGATTTCTGCCTCTCTTTTTCTTTTTATTCTATCAGTTAAAATTCTTCCCTTGATTATTGATTTACAACAAAAAGACTTGAGAGAACTTGGGAAAAAATATGCAAATACTAAGGAAAAAATCCTTGCTTATAAAATTAACAAACCAAGTTTTTCCTTTTATGCAAATGTTAACTATTACAGAGGATTAGAGCCAAATGCAATTATTCTTACTAGATTAGATAAATTGAAATTTTTGGAAAATGAATTTGAAATTCTTGATACGCAGGGAAATTATCTTTTAATTAAAATTACTGATGAGTAAATTACATATATTTATTGCAGGAATAATAATTTTCTGCTTGAGTCTTATACTTAAAATTTTTACAGATTTAGAATCAAAAATTGTAATTTTTTTCAATCAATTTCTCTTTGATTTAACTTTTTTTTCCTTTTTAACTGAGATGGGAAATGGTTTTTTTGCTACAGCAATATTGGTCCCTTGTCTTTCACTTTTATCTTCAAAATTCAAAATCAACTATGTGCCTGTTCAACTTATGATAGTGCCTGCTCTATGTATTGGTTTAGATGTTCAATTTTTGAAATATATTTTATCTTTTGAAAGACCTGCAAGCATATTAAATGATGAGATAATTTTTCTTGAACCAATTTTCATAGCTGGGAGTTTTCCAAGTGGACATGCAGCGACTGTTTTGTCCGTAATTTTAATTTGGTTATCATTTGCCCTAAATGATTTAAAATCAAAAGAAAGTAAGATTATTTTCTCTTTTTTTATTTTAATAGCACTCTCTGTCGCATTAAGTAGAGTTATAATTGGTGCTCACTGGCTCTCCGATATTCTTGGAAGCTTGGCTTTAGTACTAATGGCCATTGCGATTTTCAATATAAATTTTATTAGAGCGTTTGTTGAGAAATCAATTTTTTTAAAATACTTTTCATTTATGCTCATTGGTCTATCATGGGTCGGTATATTATTTTTTGATATTTCAGAATATTTATAATGAGTGCAGATATTCTCTTTACAGTATGGTTAAGTGAGTACAAATTTTTTGAATCTTTTTTTCTAGTTATTTCTACAAGATTATTTTCATTTAGCCTGCTATTTTTATTCTCAATTTATTTTTTTTTTAAAAAAAAGTTTTGGGTTTTTGTTTTCATTATTCTAGCTATTCTCATAGGTGACTTTCTTGGGGCTCTGTTAAAAGAAATACTATCAGAGGAAAGGCCTTGTTTTGGAACTAATGGAGAATTTCTAATTAGTGAAGGTATTTTAGAAAGCCTTTGTGGAGATCAGAAAACTGGCATGCCCTCAAATCATGCTTTGAATTTTTTCTTATTTACAAGCTTGTTCTTTTTAATAGAAAGAAATTTATTAATAACTTCTATTTTAATTTTAGTATCAATTTTGGTAGGTCTCTCAAGAGTATTTCTGATAAAACATTTTCTAAGCCAAGTTATAATAGGTGCAGCCCTTGGATTAATTTTTGGCATTTTATTTTATGAAATTTATAAAAGGATTATAAAGAAGTGGACATTTCAATAATATCACCTGTATTTAATGAAAAAGATAACCTCGAGCTTTTTATAAAACAAGTCAGTGATTCATTAAATAAAGAAGCATGGAAATGGGAATTGATATTGGTAGATGATGGAAGTGATGATGGCTCATTTGATTTATTACAAAAACTCTCAAAATCACAAAAAAATTTGAGGATTATATCTTTATCGAAAAACTTTGGACAAACATCAGCAATACAGGCTGGTTTCGATAATGCTTCAGGAAAATATTTAGTGACTCTTGATAGCGACCTTCAAAATGATCCAAAAGATATTCCAAACTTGCTTCATAAGTTAATTAATGAAAACTTAGATCTAGTTGTAGGTTGGAGAAAAGATAGAAAAGATAATTTTTTATTTAGAAATCTACCATCTTACATAGCAAATAAGCTAATCGGAGCCATAACTGGTGTCAAACTCAATGATTATGGGTGTAGTCTTAAAGCCTATAATGCAAAAATTTTACGAGAGGTAAAACTTTATGGTGAAATGCATAGATTTATTCCAGCATGGATGGCAACAAAAGTTTCTGCCAAAAAAATTGATCAATTAGTAGTTGACCATCATCCAAGGATTGCGGGAGAATCAAAATATGGGATTTCTAGGACTTTTAGAGTTTTTTTAGATCTTATTTCTGTTTATTTCTTTATGAGATTTTTCAGTAGACCAGGTCATTTTTTTGGCTTTCTTGGTTTATTGATGACTTTTGTAGGTGTTGCAATTCTTAGTTATTTAATCTTTATTAAATTTGTTTATTCGATGGACATAGGCGATAGACCCCTTCTAATTGCTGGAACAATTTTTACGGTTGTTGGTGTTCAGTTTATAAGCTTGGGAGTGATAGGTGAGATTTTAAGTAGAACTTATTATGCTTCAAGCAAAGAAAAATCCTATTTGGTCAAATGGGATTCAAAGAATTAACCTTAAAAATCAGATTTTGTTAAATCTGAATTTAAAGCATAGTTAAAACCAGTTTTAGTCTTGATATTTTTCTTGGAAATTTCCAAGTCAGTAAGATCGAGGACATCTTTGTCAAATTCGTAAATTGGTTCAATGTCGCTATTAACTGCTAGCTCAAAATTTTTCTCTCTTAATTTTAAAGTAGCTTCTCGTTTCTTTTTCCATGCTTTCAGTTCTTTATCTGTGAACCTTCTTTGAAGAAGTTCCTCTGTAAGTTTTGAAGATATTAGTGCAGAAGTTGCATTATTTCCTCCGAAGCCCTTTGAATTTAAGAAGGCGATATCTTTTTGAGAGTTAAATTCTTTATTTTCCAGAAAAAAGTCTAGATTATCCTTAAAAACATCATCAGCAAGTTTTGGTATCGTGCAAATTCCTGTTAGTTTTTGACTCTCCAATGCTCCTAAACCACACCAAATTTGATCCATCCCAGCAGTGCCCATAGTATGCCCCAGTTTAGATTTTACCGATGTAACTGGTAAATTCTCGATTCCAAATTCTTTTGCAAATGTTGAAACAATATGAGATTCAGTAATTCTATTTAAAGGAGTTCCAGTTCCATGGGCAAGAAAACAACTTTTTTCTTGAAGAGTCTTTGATCCAAATACAGTTTCGATATCTTTA
Source organism: Gammaproteobacteria bacterium (assembly GCA_045563435.1). GTDB lineage: Bacteria > Pseudomonadota > Gammaproteobacteria > Magnimaribacterales > TMED112 > TMED112. The sequence goes on along the minus strand of JBJLJD010000001.1, from coordinate 54,957 downwards.
AATGTTTTACCCACTGAAAAATAATTTCCAGCCCCAGGGCCGGAAATAGATTTTTTATTTCCGTCAGCATTAATATTTACATTTAAAAAGCATCCCCTGATATTTGCACCTACCTCTAAAGCAAGTCTATCACTCATAAGAACAGCAAAACCTGCAGATTCACCGCAAACCATACCCATGTTATCGCCAAATGGTCTGCAAAATTTTGTGTAATCTAGATCTTCTCCTTCACCAAGTAATTGCTGTAGATTAGTCATCCTCTCATCAGTTGCCATAGCGCCCATTGCACTAAAACCAATATAAGCAGGAGGACCTAAAATTGCTTCAGCTGCTCCTACAATAACCAATTCACTCTTACCACTCTTAATAAGCTCAACACCTGCATTAAGGTTATAAAGAGAAGTTGCACATGCGCCAATAAAATGTCCGGTAATTCCTAAACTTCCAGTTACGTAAGCATTTATAAAATCTGCAGTCATTTCAGGAAGAGTAAAAGATATGTGTTTAGATGAAGCTCTTTTGCCCATTGGATAAGACGCAAAAAGACCATCACCTGAGTATCTATCCATATTCATCACAGCGCATCCAGCAAAACACCCAACTTTATCTCTCCCGTAAGAGTCAATTTCCTTTCGTAAATCAAAACCAGCATCTGACATTGCATCAGTGAAACCAACAATGGACATGCCTAGAGCTTTTGGATGTTGTCTAGAAGCATAATGAGTAACAGGATCTAATCTGAATGGTAATTGTCCACATGCATTTGCAGGCATCTCATAGTCATAACTCCAAAAAGTATTCCGAAAAAACTCATAGTCTAATTTTCTCATCAAGGTATTTTCTAAAACTTCATTTTCTTTACTAAGGATTAGCTGTTCAATTTCTGGAGCCTCAGTTGTCTCATCAATTAAACCGCATAAGGTTAATACTGACTTTAAATAGTTAAATTTATTCTGATCCGATTCAAGATCATAGATCATTCTAGAATAGCTCAGGTTATGAGAGCCTCTGCCTGCAGGTGTAAGGCCTCCAAAACCAACTAAACACGGGATGGGCTTAGCCATTTATTCTTTTCTCCATTGACTTTACGGTATTTAGAATAAGTGAATTAATTGTCATAGGTCCAACTCCACCTGGAACAGGAGTATAAGCAGAGACAATTTTTTCAATCCCTTCCATATCAACATCTCCACAGTTTAGTTCAGGATGATATCCAGCATCAATTAAAATTGAGTCTTTCTTTAAATTACTAGCCTTGATAAATTTTGGCTTGCCAACAGCAGCAACAATAATATCGCCCATTGATATCAATTCATTTAAATTCTTCGTTTTGGAATGAGCAGTCAATACAGTTGCATTTGAGTTTAATAACATTGCTGACATTGGCTTACCTAAAATTTGACTTCTTCCCACCACAATTGCCAACTTTCCAGTGCAATCTACTTTATAAGCATCAAGGAGCCTCATAATTCCAAAAGGCGTGCATGAATGAAACGCCTCAATACCCATAGCCATATTGCCATAGCCTTGTGTATTCACCCCATCAACGTCTTTATCAAGCGTAATTTCATTGAAGCACTTTATTTCATCAACTTGTTTGGGAACAGGATGCTGCAATAAAATTCCATCAACATTTGAATCTTTGTTTAACTCTCTTATAAGACCTAAAACATCTTCGGTAGAGGAAGATTCAGGAAGTTTAAAAGATTTTGATTCTAGACCCAGTCGATGACAAGTTTTTTCTTTCATAGAAACATAAGTTTCGGAGGCTTTATCATCTCCAACAAGTATCGCTGCAAGAAATGGACTTCTACCCGCATGAGCTTTTAAGCTTTCAACCTTATTTTTGATTTCTAAATTGCTTTTTTCTGCAACTTTTTTTCCATCTAATATAATCATTTATCTGTTAAATATTTGCTTGAAGTTAGCAAACATAGTTTATATGATTTCCTTTTCGGGGCATAGCGCAGTCTGGTAGCGCACCTGGTTTGGGACCAGGTGGTCGCAGGTTCAAATCCTGCTGCCCCGACCATTAACTAATCAATGTATTTGTAATAACATAAGTTTAACTAGGAATGCTTTGAAAAACATTATTTATATTTTAGGTGTTGCCATATTCGTTGCTGCTTGCGGCGGCGGTGGAGGAGGTGCACCAGCGCCAGCACCAGCACCAGCACCCACACCAGCACCCACACCAGCACCAACACCAGCACCAACACCGGCACCCACACCAGCACCAACACCGGCACCCACACCAGCACCAACACCGGCACCCACACCAGCACCAACACCGGCACCCACACCTGATACAGACCCCCTTTATCAGTATCAATGGCATTTAAAAAATACTGGACAAAATAATTTTGCAGTTTTAGAAGGTACAGCTGGAGAAGACTTAAATGTAGAGACTGTCACTGATGGTGGAACAACTGGTCAAGGAGTATTGGTTGCGGTTATTGATGATGGATTAGAAATAGCTCATGAGGATTTAGTAGATAACATTGTTACGGGTTCATATGATTTTTTAAATTCTGATGAAGATCCACTATATGAAAAAAATGACGGTTCTCATGGAAATGCTGTGGCTGGAATTATTGCAGCAAAAGGCTTGAATGGTATTGGAGTAAGAGGAGTGGCATATGATGCCTCCCTTATTGGATATAATTATCTTGAGAATTCGACTTATGAAAATCAAATTAAATCTTGGGGAACAGAACCACCAATACCAGTAAATGTAGACATTTATAATATGAGTTATGGCAGGGGTTACGGGGGAGAGGCAGAAAAATATACTTTTGCAGATTACCTGGAAGCTTCATTAGAGGATGCACTTATTTACGGTGTAGAGAACTTACGAGGAGGAAAGGGTGCAATATATGTTCAATCAGCAGGAAATGGTTTTAATGATTATCCAGCTGAAAATTCTGGAGTAAACTGTGGCACAAAATTGACATGCACCTCTATTGCAATTGATGACAATCAAAGTGTTCCACACATAATTCAAGTTTCTTCATTAAATGCAAACGGTCTGAGATCCTCTTATTCAACTACAGGTCCATCAGTTTGGGTTGCGGGGTTTGGTGGAGAATACGGCACAATGACACCTGCTGTAATGACAACAGATGATACAGGTTGTGAAAAAGGATATGTAGGAGGCTCAACTGGTAGTCCTGCAAATGCTTTTGAAAGCACAGATGGACATCCTGAAAATCCAAATTGTAATTACACTTCAACATTTAATGGGACATCAGCAGCAGCCCCAACTGTTGCGGGCGTAATTGCATTGATGTTGGAAGCAAACCCGAACTTAACTTGGAGAGCTGTTAAACACATCCTCGCAACAACTTCCCAAAAAGTTGATCTCAATCAAACTTATACCCAACAAGATACTGTTCAATATCAGTGGACAACTAATGCTGCTGGGTATTCTCATCATCATTGGTATGGCTTCGGAAAAATAGATGGTGCTGCTGCCGTTTCTCTAGCTCAAACATTTAACTCTCAAGATTTAGGAAGTTTTTTTACAACTGATTACACTACTCCAGACGAGATATTCTCAATCCCTGATGAAGGTACAGTTACACAAACTATTTCTTTAACTAAACCTGAAAATGGTTCAGGAATAGTTGAGTTTGTAAGAGTTAGCTTTTCTTTTACTCACACAATTGCAAACTCGGTTGGAATAAGAGTTCAATCGCCATCTGGAACATATATTCCAATTCTTCAACCGTATACAAATTTAGCTAGCAGCCCTTCAAACTATACTGTTGATATTGGGGCTGCAGGTTTTTATGGAGAAAATATGGAAGGGGTCTGGACAGTAGAGTTTCGGGACTATGTGGGTGATTCTACTTCTGGCACTGCAAAATGGGGAATAGAAGTTTATTCAAATTAGCATGAAAATATTGTTTAAATTTATCACTTTAATTTTAATGATGGACTTATCTGCTGAACAAATTGATATTAAAAAAATATCAGAAAACCCTGAGAAGAGTAAAAATCGACCATCAATTGAAAGCAGATATAAGTTTTTTTATAACTCCATAGCATTGAATAATGCTCTTTTGCCAAACCCTTTACTGCTTGGAGTAAAAAGCATTGGTTCTTATGCGTATGAACTAGATAAATCTGTCCTAGAAGAATTTATTGATACGTCTTTTAAAGCAGAGAAGCTATATGTAGTTGAGGACTTTGATCGTTCAATTAAATTTACTGATGGAAAGCTTATAATAAAGTTTTCAGAAAGTCAGAATTTAGCGGAATTTGCAAACAATAATTCTTTAGAATTAACTTCTAATTTTTCAGCTATCAATACTGGTGTTTTTAAGGTACAAGACTTTTCTCAGATAGAAAAAATAATCCTTAATTTACAAGCGCAAAAAAATATTAAGAAAATTGAACTAAATACATTAAACCCAGACATACAAAAGAGATAGATTTTCGGTCTCGATAAGTATTTTTAGTAGATTAAAGAACTTTAGTTAATTAGAATACTTACCTTAGCGCCAGTAGCTCAGCTGGATAGAGCAGTAGCCTTCTAAGCTATTGGTCGGGGGTTCGAATCCTCCCTGGCGCGCCACTAAATCCCTATAGATTTATATGACTCAATAAGCTTTTTGATTGAATAAATATAGGCTGTTGTTCTAAGAGAAGGGTAGTCATTCTCATTCCAAATTTCGCTCATGTTTTCATATGCCTCAAACATCATATCCTCAAGTCCTGAACGAACTAAATCTAGTTCTGTTCTACCTTTGCTTAATAATAATTTTTTATTTGAAGGTATCCTTGATCCTGTAGAGCTTTCAATTAAATTTATAAGAGAGGCATTTTCATACTCTGTTCTTCTTTTTTCCATTCTTCCAAATCTCATATGTGAAAGATTACGTACCCACTCAAAATAACTAACTGCTACTCCTCCAGCATTTGCATATAAATCTGGAATAATCAAAATACCTCTTTTATTAAGATAGTGATCTGCTCGTGAAGTTAATGGCCCATTCGCAGCTTCACAAATTACTTTAGCTTTAATTTGTTCTTGATTTTGCTCTGTGACGGTGCCCTCAGTTGCTGCAGGAATAAAAATATCACAATCAGATGCAAACACTTGGTCCTTTGTTTTTATATCTGCTCCAAATGAACAGTCTTTTACATCACCTGAATTGTCTAGCCAGTCTTTAATGCCTTGCACATTTAAACCTTTGGCATTGTGGAAGGAAACATCTTTTTCTATTATTCCAACAATTTTTGAACCATGTTCACTTAAAGCTCTAGCTGCGAAAAAGCCTACTTTTCCAAGGCCTTCGATTATAATTTTTTGACTTTTTAAGGGACCTTTGATTTTTGTTTTTTTCACATCTGCAGAGTTAAAAAATGCTCTTAATGCAAAAAATATTCCTCTTCCAGTTGCTTCAGTTCTACCGTCAACACCGCCCATATTTTCTGGTTTGCCAGTAACACATGCAAAAGCATTAATGTCATGCGGGTTGAGTCTTTTATATTCATCAGCTATCCATGCCATTTCTTTTTTTCCAGTTCCCATGTCAGGAGCAGGAACATTTAAACTTGGAGAAATAAGTCCTCTTTTAACAAGCTCTTCTGTAAATCTTCTTGTGATTTTTTCTAAATCTTGCTCAGAATATTTTGATGGATCAATTTTTAAGCCACCTTTTGAACCTCCAAAAGGAACATCAATTACTGCATTTTTGAAAGTCATTAAAGCTGCCATGGCTTCAACTTCTGAAGCGCTCACAGCAGGACTGTATCTGATTCCTCCTTTTACAGGCTCAAGATGTTCAGAATGTACTGCTCGCCAACCGGTGAATACTTTAATTCCCTTATCTAATTTAACTCCGAATCTTATAGTATGTGTGCTATTACAAGATTTAATTTGATTTGCAAGTCCTTTATCTATATCAAGAATTTCGATTGCATTATTAAACATTTTCGAAATACTTTTAAGAAATAAATTATCTGCTGACATATACTTACCCCCTACAACGCATAATGATATAATTTTTTTTCCGAAATATCATAAAAATATGGTGGGCGTAGCTCAGTTGGTTAGAGCGCCGGTTTGTGGTACCGGAGGTCGAGGGTTCAAACCCCTTCGTCCACCCCATTTACTAAGTAGATTTAAATCAAGTTTTTAATTATTTATGTCAAGTTCTTCGATATTTATTATAAGTTTTTCACTTTTTTGTTTAAATTATTGATTTTTTACTAAAGTTCCCTATATTTTAATTATGTTTAAAAATAATTTAGTACCAATGGTAGTCGAACAAACTTCCAGAGGAGAACGAGCCTTTGATATTTTTTCAAGGCTACTTAAAGATAGAATTATTTTCATTGTAGGCGGTATAGACGACTATGTAGCCAACTTAGTTGTTGCCCAACTTCTTTTTTTAGAGTCTGAAGATCCCAAAAAAGATATTTTTATGTACATAAATTCACCTGGCGGGGTTATTACTTCAGGGCTGTCCATATTAGATACTATGAATTATCTTAAATGTGATGTTTCAACTGTTTGCTTTGGACAAGCAGCTAGCATGGGAGCAGTTCTTCTATCATGCGGAACTAAGGGAAAAAGATTTGCATTGCCAAATAGCAGAGTAATGATCCATCAGCCACTTGGTGGAGCAAGAGGCCAAGCAACAGATATAGAAATACAGGCAAAAGAAATACTTACCCTCAAAGAGAAATTAAATAAAATTCTTGCAGAAAAAACTAATCAATCGCTTAAAAAAATCGCTTCTGATACAGAAAGAGATTACTTCATGAATGCTGAAGAAGCAGTTAAATACGGACTTGTTGATGAAGTTTTAACCCAGAGAAAGTAATTATGGAGAAAGATAAATCAAAATTAAATTGCTCATTCTGTGGTAAATCACAATCAAAAGTAAAAAAACTAATTGCTGGTCCTAATACATATATTTGCAATGAATGTGTAGATCTTTGTAATGACATACTTGACGTTGAGGATAAAGAGAAAAAGGTCGATGACTTTAATATCAACAAACCCAGAGAAATTTTTAACTACCTTGATGAGATTATAGTTGGGCAAGATGATGCAAAGAAAAAATTATCTGTTGCTGTATACAATCACTACAAAAGAATATCCTCAAAAGATAACGGGGAGGGTGTTGAAGTACAAAAAAGTAATGTTCTGCTGTTAGGTCCTACAGGAAGTGGAAAAACACTTCTAGCACAGACTCTTGCTAAATATTTAGATGTGCCGTTTGCAATAGCTGACGCGACCTCTTTAACAGAAGCAGGTTATGTTGGAGAAGATGTTGAAAACATAATACAGAAACTGCTCCAAAATGCTGATTATGATGTGGAAAAAGCACAGAGAGGCATTGTTTACATAGATGAAATAGATAAAATTTCAAAAAAAGGTGAGAACGTTTCTATTACTAGAGATGTTTCAGGAGAGGGAGTTCAGCAAGCGCTTTTGAAAATCATTGAGGGTTCGATAGCATCTATTCCACCTCAAGGAGGAAGAAAGCATCCACAACAGGAGTTTTTGCAAGTGGATACAAAAGATATTTTATTTATTTGTGGAGGAGCATTTAATGGATTAGAGGAACAAATTCAAAAAAGAGTTTCTGATAACACAATAGGTTTTAACTCGAATATTCAAAAACTTTCTGATGAAGTAAAGGGATCACTCTTCAAAGAGGCTAAATCACAAGATCTAAACAAATATGGTCTTATTCCAGAATTTATTGGCAGGTTCCCAGTGGTAGCGGCTCTCGAAGAATTATCTGAGAGTGAGTTAGTAAAGATTATGTCTGAAACAAAAAATTCAATCACTGATCAATTTAAATATCTTTTCAAGCTAGACAACATAACTTTAGAATTTACCGATGGTGCATTCAAACAGATTGCAAGAGAAGCAAAAGCTAGTGCATCAGGAGCTAGAGCTCTAAGAGCAATTTTTGAGGAGATTTTGCAAGATTCAATGTTTAATTTCCCCTCAGAAAAGAACATAGAAAAAGTTGTTGTAGATGAAAATGTTGTGAAAAACAAAGAGCAACCTTTAAAACTTCTTAGAAAGAAAATTGCTAACTAAATGGCAGCTGAAGATTTAAAACTAAAATTAAAAATGCCAATGATTCCATTGAGGGATGTTGTTATTTTTCCAAATACAGTTTCTACCTTATTTGTCGGAAGAGAGAAATCAATTTTTTCTTTAGAGGATGCATTGAGAGCTAACAAAAAAATCTTTCTTGTAGCCCAAAAATCACCTGGAAATGAGTCTCCACAATTAAAAGATTTACCAGAAATAGGAACAATATCCACTCTTCTTCAAATGATTAAATTACCTGATGGCACTGTGAAAATTCTTGTTGAGGGACTTCAAAGAGCAAAGCTAAATAAAATAACAACTGACAAAGGGTACTTTGCTGAAATTGAAAAAATTGAAGAGTTAGTAGAAGACTCTAAGTATGAGCAAGATCTTCTTGCAACAATTAAAAATCAATTTACTGAGTTTGTTTCGGTATCAAGAAAAGTTTCCCATGAAATAATTAATCAAGTTCAATCAATGGCAAATTTATCAAAAGCAATCGATGTCATTGCCTCCAACATTCATCTATCAGTTAAAGATAAGCAAATGATTTTAGAAAAAGAAAATCCCTCAGAAAGAGGAGAAGCTCTTTCAGGATTGCTTGAAGCTCAAATAGAGCTTATTGAAGTTGAACACAGGATCAGAGGAAGAGTTAAGAAACAAATGGAAAAATCTCAAAAGGAATATTTTTTGAATGAACAAATTAAAGCTGCACAAAAAGAACTAGGCGACATAAGTGATGAAAAGAACGAATTAGAGGAACTGCAGAAGAAAATCGAAGAAACAAAATTATCAAAAGAAGCACTAGAAAAAATTAATTCAGAATTTTCTAAGTTAAAACAAATGTCTCCAATGTCAGCAGAGGCAACAGTTGTAAGGACATATATTGATACTTTGTTGGAAGTTCCATGGAGCAAAAGAACAAAGATTAATCTTGATTTATCAAAAGCAAAAGAAGTTCTTGATCAGGACCACTATGGCCTTAAGGAAGTTAAAGAGAGAATTCTTGAGTATTTAGCAGTACAAAAAAGAGTGAAAAAAATGAAAGCACCAGTTCTTTGTTTTGTGGGACCGCCGGGAGTTGGTAAAACATCTTTAGGTGAATCTATTGCCAGATCAGTTAATAGAGAATTCATAAGGCTTTCATTAGGAGGCGTAAGAGATGAGGCTGAAATTAGAGGACATAGAAAAACATATATCGGCTCAATGCCTGGAAAACTTATCCAAAAACTTTCAAAAACAAAAGTAAAAAATCCGTTATTTTTATTTGATGAGATTGATAAAGTTGGAATGGATCATAGAGGAGATCCGTCGTCTGCATTGTTAGAGGTTCTTGATCCTGAACAAAATAATACTTTCAATGATCATTACTTAGAGGTTGATTATGATCTTTCAGAGGTAATGTTTATATGTACTGCAAATTCATTAAACATACCACCTGCACTTTTAGACAGAATGGAAATTATCAGACTTCCTGGTTACATAGAGGATGAAAAATTAAATATAGCAAAAAATTATTTAGTTCCAAGAAATTTGTCTAAGAATGGACTTAAAAATGATGAGCTAATATTTAGCGATAATTCAATTTTAAAAATCATAAGGAACTACACCAGAGAAGCTGGAGTAAGAAGTTTAGATAGAGAGCTTAATAAAATATGTCGAAAAAAAGTAAAAGAAATTTCATTAGGATCAAAAACTTCAAAAAATATTGATAATAGAGTTGTAAGAAATATTCTAGGACCTGAGTTATTTGACTTTGGTCAGCTGGAAAATCAAAACTCTCTCGGACAGGTAAATGGCCTGGCTTGGACATCTGTAGGAGGGGAGCTATTAAAAATTGAGGCAGCCTTAACAAAAGGGAAGGGCAGAGTTACAAAAACAGGTTCACTTGGAGATGTTATGCAAGAGTCGATACAGGCCGCACTTACTGTTGTGAAAAATATCTCTAATGATGCAAAAATTAAAAATGACTTCTTTGAAAAGCATGATCTACACATTCACGTTCCTGAGGGAGCAACTCCTAAAGATGGGCCTAGTGCAGGTATAACAATGTGTACGGCAATATCATCAGTGGTCCTAAATAAAAAAGTAAAAGGAAATTTAGCTATGACTGGTGAAATAACACTAGGGGGTAAAGTTCTAAAGATTGGAGGTTTAAAAGAAAAACTTATTGCAGCAAAAAGATCAGGCATAACGAATGTAATAATTCCAAAAGAAAATGTTGGCGACTTAGAAAAAGTTGAAAAAAATATTTTAAAAAACCTGAAAATTATACCAGTGAAAAAAATTGAAGAGGTGCTAGAGAAAGCTTTAGTAAAATAAATTTTTTTCCTCTTAAGTTTTTCATAAGGCCACAATTAAATCCCCAAAAAGTCAAATAATGCGCCGATAATAAAACTTAAATATTTTTTAACTAATGCTTGATTTATTAATTTTTAAGGTCTAATGTTATAAAAAGCCTGTAACAAGGCATTTTGAGGAGAACTTATGAATAAGGCTGATTTAATTGAAGTGATTGCCGGTCAGACTGGCAGCACAAAAGTCGACGCTGCAAAAGCACTTGATGTAATAGTAGATGCTGTGAGTGGAGAACTTGCAAAAGGTGGCTCTGTCTCATTAGTAGGCTTTGGTACCTTTTCTGTTAGACACAGAGCTGCAAGGGACGGGATAAACCCGCAGAATCCTTCACAAAAGATTCACATTCCTGCAGCAAATGTTCCTGTGTTTAAAGCAGGTAAAGCACTAAAAGCTGCTGTTAACTAAATATAGTTTTAACTGAGTGATCAGTTTTTTACGGGAAAGGCTACAAGGAATTGTAGCCTTTTCTTTTTTAGGTATTGTTGCCCTAACTTTCGCTTTTTTGGGGCTCCCTACCTTTACGCAAACTTTTTCTAAAAATAATTATGCAACTATAGGAGAATATGAAATCTCCCAATCTGAATATATTTCAACAAGAAATCAAGTAGAGTCAACTCTCAGAGATCAATTTGGTCAAAGTATAGATTTATCAAACCCTCTTCTTTTTGACGCTGTAGAGGAACTTACAAAAAACTCTCTCATTGAGAGGTACACAATTATTAAACTCTTTGATGAACTAGGCATTGATGTGCCAGAAAATTATATAGAAAACGAACTCTCTAAAGTGGAATCATTTCAAGTCGATGGAAAGTTTGATCAGGAAGCATTTAAAAATTACCTTATAAATTTTAATTTATCTAAAAATGACTTAATGAAAAGTTTTTCAAATGACTTCAAAATTAATTTCTCGATAAATTTACTTAGTTCAATGATAAATAGTTTTGATAAAGATATTGATGAGTATTTAAAACTTGTAACTGAAAAAAGAGATTTGATATTTGTAAATTTAACTTCAGAAAATGTAGTAAACGATTTTGAAATATCTGAAGATGATTTAATTTCTTATTACTCAGAAAACCCAAATTTGTTTCTTGTCCCTGAAAAAAGATCTTTTTATGAGGTTAATCTTTCATCTAAAAATTTTGATTTTGATATAAGTGAAGAGGAGTTTGCAGCTGGCTATGACGCATATCTTTCTTCATTACCAAAACCTGAAAAAAGAGTCTCTCATATAATGATTATCAGAGAGAACTATGAATCTGATGATGCATTTAATTCAAGAGTGGAAGAAGTCACAAAAAATTTCCAATCAAGCACTTTTGCAGAGCTTGTAAATAAATTTACTGAAGACGATGGAACAAAAGAGGCTGGTGGAGACTTAGGCTTTACTGATGGCCAGATTTTTCCAGAACCCTTTGAAAGCAGAATAAGTTCTCTAGCTATTAATGAGATTAATTCAGAACCAATTTTCTTTGAATCAAATGCACATTTTCTTTATGTTACAGAAATTAATGCAGCTGAAATTACTTCATATGAAGACAAAAAATCTGATCTAGAAGATGAAATAAAACAGATAAAGTTTGAGGAAAAGATTACCGACATTTCAGAAAATTTTGAGGGTAGTTCATCTACTTTAGAAACCTTCACAGAGTTATATAATTTACCAAGCAAACTTTATACTGAAAAAACTTACGCAGATATATCAAATTTACAAATAGCCGATATTGTATTTGGTGCAAATTTAAATAATTGGTCAGAGATTTTAAAAGTAGATGATGATGAATTTATTTTAGCCTTTATTACTGACGTTCAAGAGTCATTTCAAGATGACTTTACGTCTGTTAAAGAAAAAGCTCAAGAGCTTTTAGAGGCAAAATTAAAAGATACTTACATTGAAGAAATTTATGCAAGCGATGAAGAGGTTGATTTATCTGAAACATTTTTTGCTTCAAAATTTTCTTTAAAAAATGTTGAAGTTGAACAATTCTTAGATATTGATAGATCAACTTCCTTGTTTTCTGAGGATCAAGTTGCTGAATTATTTACTACAGACAAGCTGGATGTTGTGCAAAAAAGATTGATTGGCTCTGATTTATTTATTTTTCAAATTACTAAAAGAAACCCTGGAAGTCTCGATAGGATCAGTGAAGAAGAGAGGGCAAGTTTTATTCTCGAAAGTAATGGCCTAAAATTCCAAAGCCTGCTTGATGAGCTTCAGAAAAGTTACACTTTAAAAGATAGTTTAAAAATCAATAATAATACTACTCAAATTTAGTAGCTTGAATATTGTATCCACCATCAACATAGATAGTTTGGCCGGTGATACCGCTCGACATATCACTTAAAAGAAAGGTTGCTGTATTTCCCACTTCTTCACCTGAAATATTTCTTCCCAATGGTGTTTCCTCTCCGTATTTATTTAGCATAGACTTAAATCCTTTAATTCCTGAAGCAGCAAGTGTTTTAATTGGTCCAGCAGAAATAGAGTTTACTCTTACTCCTTTACTTCCAAGACTTGAAGCAAAATACCTTACTCCTGCTTCTAGACTTGCTTTTGCCATCCCCATTACATTGTAATTAGGCGTTGCCTCCTGCGAGCCTATATAAGTTAGTGTAACTATAGATGAGTTTTCAGACATAAATGGGTATGCTTCTTTAATTAAGCCAGCAAAGCTATAAGAGCTTATATCATGTGTAATTCCAAATCCCTCTCTGGTAATAGACTCTTCAATACTTCCTGAAATTTGATCAGCAGGAGCAAAACCTACAGAATGTACAATTCCATCAATCTTTCCCCATTCATCTACACATCTTTCAATCAATTTTTTAATATCTACGTCATTTGAAAGATCACATATTTCAGTAAAGCCATTGCCATTTTCTCGAGCGAAAGAGGAGATAAATTTTTCAAATCTCTCATTTTGGTAACTAAAACCTAATATTGCTCTATTTTTATGCAAAGATTTTGCTATAGAAGAGGCAATAGAGTATTTGTTAGCAAGACCTACTATAAGAATTTTTTTGTTTTCAACCATTTTTGAGATTATACGGCATATTCTTTTTTTTACCCTGAAATCTTCACTAAAAACATTAAATCAACGTTTTTTAAGCAGAAAAACTGCAAATGGTGCTATTTTTGATGTGTTTTTAACGTTTCAACTATGTATCAGAGAAGAAAACACTGTAGAATAAGCGTATGAATGAACTCTTTCGGAGGATGTAATGAATTCATATGTAAAATTTTTAATGAGCTTGCTCACATTAATGTCAGTCTCATTCGTAACTTTTGCGCAAGAAGAAGACGAAGAAGCTGATGATGTAGAGGAAGTTGTTGTTACAGGTTCAAGGATTGCTAGAACAAGCAACTACGAATCTGTAGGTCCAGTCGAGGTTATAACCATCGACCAAGTTAGAGACGCTGGTAAAAATAATATCGGTGACTACTTGATCGAATTACCTTCAGCAAACCTTGCTTCTAACCAAAGATCTGTGAATAACGGAAACTCTGGTACAACAGAAGTTAACTTAAGGGGTGCTGGTTCAGGTAGATTATTGACTTTGATAAACGGCAGAAGAGTGGCGCCAACAGGTACCGGTACAGGTAACGCTGTTGACTTCCAAATCTTCCCACTAGCTATGATCGAATCTGTTGAGGTTCTGAAAGATGGTGCGGCTGCTGTTTATGGATCAGATGCTGTTTCTGGCGTTGTAAACGTTAAATTAAGAGAATTCGAAGGTGCTGAATTTTACGGTTCTTTTGGTTCTTCTGCTCAAGGTGATGCAAATGCAAGTGAGTTTTCATTTGCTTATGGATCAAGAGGAGAAAGATCAAGTAATGTAACCGCTATAAGTTGGTACCAGAACGATGACTTAAATATGTCAGAAAGAGAATATAGCTATTGTCCAAGGCTTGAGCCTGACTACATTCTTTATTTCCAGTATTTTGGTTTCTCAGGATATGGTAATGAAGGTGATAACGTGGGTAATAACCAGACCTCATGTGGTGCTTCTACATTTATACCAAATGGTAGATTCTACACATCTACAGGTTCACAAACTATTTATACCAAAGGAGGAGATCTATCTCCTTTCTACTGGTATGACTATGCTGGTTATGACGATGAGTCAGCAACAGGCAGAGGTATGTATAACTACAGTGAATACATGCAATTACTTGGTGGTAGAGAAAATTATCAGTTTATGACTGATGGTAAGTATGAGTCAGACCTATTAGGTGGTGCTACTTTTGACTACAATATCATGTACTCAAAAAGACTATCAACACTACAAATGGCTCCAGTTCCTATGGGTGCTGGTGCGCAGGTAACTTATGGTCTAACAATTCCTGCTGATAACGCATTTAACCCATTGGGTGAAGCTTTCACCTACAGAAAGAGAATGTTGGACGTTGGTCCTAGATTATTCTCACAAGAAGCTGATACTTTAAGAATTGTTCTTGGAGTTTCTGGCGATCTTGATTTCTTAGGTTTAGATGGTGCGTCATGGGAAGCATACACTGTTTACCACAGATTTAATTCTCCAAACCAAACCAAAAACTACATCGATATGTACAGAGTTGAACAAGCTCTAAATACAGAACTTGGTGCAGGTGTTGTTGGTGCGGATGGACAACAATATAGATGTGTAGATGCTCTTGCAAGACAGCTTGGCTGTGTTCCACTTAATATGTTTGGACCAGACAGTATTACACAAGCCGCAGGAGACTACATAAGATATAACAAAAAAGACAAGCTTCTTACAGAAGCAAACGAATACGCATTTAACGTGAGTAACGTTACGCTTTTTGATCTTCCAGCTGGACCAGTTGCTATGGCATTTGGTTTTGACAAGTTTGACCTTTATGGTGAAGACAATGTCGATGGATTAACAGAAGCAGGTTTGTCATCTGGTAACCCAAGACTATCTACTTCAGGTGGATATGTTTCTGAGGATGCCTATTTCGAGGTACAGGTTCCTTTAGTAAGTGATACTTTCTTAGCAGAAGAGTTAAGAGTTGAATTTGCTGCAAGACAATCAGAATTTGATTCTTTCGATGGTGACAATGTTGAAAGGGTTTCTCTTTACTGGAAGCCTATTGAAGACTTAACTATTAGGGGAACAGACTCAACATCATATAGGGCTCCTACAATTTCTAACCTCTTCTTCGGTGGAGGTGGTGGATTCCCTACCTATGTTGACGTTTGTGAGCAGAACTATGTTGCATTACAAGACGCAGCTACACAATCAGCTTTAACAGCTAACTGTGCGGCTTTTGCAGGACTTGACACATCAACATGGTCTACTTCTAACAACCAAATTTTACAATTAGTTGTTGGTAACCCAGAGCTCGTTCCAGAAGCGGGTACAAGTATGACTTATGGTTTTGTTTATCAACCTTCATTTAAATTTGTTGAAGAATATAACGTTGCTATTGCTGCTGACTACTTCGAACTTGAAGTTGGAAATGCAGTGGTAACTTCTGGTGTGCAAAACACATTATTACAGTGTTATGTAAACGCTGATCCTACTTTCTGTGGTCGAATTTCAAGACCTGTTGGTGGTGACGTTGTTTCTGTTGAAACAGCTTACTTAAACAGCAATTCTTTAGATCACTATGAAGGATATGATGTGTCTGCAACTGCTGATTTCTCAGACCTACCATTCGTTGGCGGTGACTTGAGAGTACAACTTCAGTGGACACACCTTGTTGAAAATACAACAGTTGATGCTACCGGTATTAGTGATGACTATGTTGGACAATGTTATGACTTTGGTGAGTCATGTTTCAACAGAGACAGATCTACTGGCCTATTCACTTGGTCTAAAGGTGATTGGACAGTTAACTGGGTAACTAGATTTATGAGTGGTATATCTGCTCCAGAAGATGCATTAAATTACTTTGGTGTAGCTGATGGCGGAGTAAACCCATATACTGGTGCAGCATTCCCAGCTGGCGTATTAGAAGACGTTATGGATACATATTCAATAGAAGACTACTATTACAACAATGCAAGTGTCTCATATCAATATGATGACAACACAAGAGTAAACGTAGCTATTACTAATGTGTTTGACGAAGAGGCTCCATATTACAAGTCATTCTTTGGTTTCGTTGATCCACAGATTAACACTCCACAGAATACTTATGATATTGTTGGGCAATACGTCACAGCATCTGTGTCATATAGTTTCTAATATTGATACATTCTTTAAAGGCCTCTTCGGAGGCCTTTTTTTTAGGCAGAGTCTTTTCTTTCTCTTAATTCTGTAAACCACTCTAAATCAGGTTTTGATTTAGCAAATTCTGGTCTGTTTTCTAGTAAGAATAAATTAATTCTTTTTTCCAGTGAGAGTACACTTGGAAGGGTAATTCTGCCCTCTGATAATAATTTCTTTGAATGATTAAGATTCTCTAAAATTATCTCGTCATTGTGAACAGAATATGCAAACTCTAAATTCGATACAGTATATTCATGTGCAGCGTAAATAAGTGTACTTTCCGGCAAGGAATTGAGTTTTTGTATTGAATCATGCAGTTGTTTGAATGTACCTTCAAAAACTCTTCCACATCCACCCGAAAAAAGGGTATCCCCACAAAAAACTGAATTAATTTCTTCCGAATAATAACTGACATGATCCAAAGTGTGTCCTGGTGTTTCAAAAATTTTATATTTATTTCCAAGAACTTCTATTTCATCATTTTCTGATACAAACTTATTTATAAATTTATTACTTTGCTTGGGACCATAAATTTTTCCTTTCACTAGCTCATGAAGATCCTCCAGAGCACCTGTATGATCAAAATGATGATGCGTTATCAAGATATCTTCTAAAATCAAATCATTATCTTTTATTAAATTTAATAACTCTTTTGAATCGCCTGGATCTACTACAGCAAGTTTATTGTTTTTTTGGATGCACCAAATGTAATTATCTGTAAAAGCAGGTATGTGAAATATTTTCATTACTTTATAATCTAACTATGTCTATAAAAGTATACACAGACGGAGCTTGCAGGGGCAATCCCGGACCTGGAGGATGGGGCGTATATATATTTGATGGAAATGAGCAGAAAGAACTTTATGGTGGCAATCCCTCAACTACAAACAATCAAATGGAAATGCAAGCGGCTCTTGAAGCTCTTATTTATTTGAAGGATAGAAATGAGCACATTGAACTATTTACAGATTCAAATATCGTAAAAAAAGGCATGACTGAATGGATGGAGAACTGGAAAAAGAATAACTGGAAAAACTCAAATAAAAGGATTGTTAAAAATAAAGAAATTTGGATGCAATTAGATGAAGCAAGTAAATCATTGAATGTTACATGGACATGGGTCAAGGGACATGACGGTGACCCAGGAAATGAAAAAGCAGATTTCCTTGCGAATAAAGGAGTCGATAGTGTCTCGTAGACTAATTTCGTTTGATACTGAGACAACTGGCTTACACGTAGAATCAGGCGATAGAGTAATTGAAATTGGCGCAGTAGAAATCTTAGATAGAGAAAAAACCAAAGCGACTTTTCAAACATATTTAAATCCTGAAGGTAAAGCAATAAGTGAGGGTGCAAAACAAATTACCAATATCAATGATTCAGACTTAAAGGAAGCACCTCTATTCAAAGATATTGTAGATGATTTTATAAACTTTGTTAAAGGGTCTGAGCTAATCATTCATAATGCTCAATTTGACATCGGTTTTATAAATAATGAATTAAAGTTAGCTAAATCAAAAATAAAAGACATAAGAGATATATGTAGTGTTTATGATACTTTAGTTGTGGCAAAAGAAATGTTCCCTGGACAAAGAAATAACCTAGACGCACTGTCAAAACGATTGAATATTAAAGGGTACGATAGAACGTTCCATGGAGCATTATTAGATGCTCAAATTCTCGCAGATACATATTTAAATATGACTGGAGGACAGGTTTCTTTGGATTTGAATAATACAATGCAGGAAGTTAAAGAAACACAAAATCAAAATATAAAAGTTGAATTTGATGTCTCACAAATAACAATTGATGAGAATGACCAAACAGAACATGAAAAATTTTTAAAACTATTATCTAAGAAAAGCAAGCAGGAAATAAATTGGTAAAGGAAGTAGTAACAAGGTTTGCACCAAGCCCTACAGGATATTTACATATAGGAGGCGTTAGAACTGCTTTATTTAATTATATTTTTGCAAAAAAAAATCAAGGGAAATTCCTAGTACGTATAGAGGATACTGATAAAGAGCGATCTGAAGAGCAGTTTATCGAAGCTATTATGGAGGGTTTAGATTGGGTAGGTTTAAATCCTGATTTTGAACCTATTAAACAAAGCGAAAGGTTTGATATTTACAAGGAAGAGGCCACTAGATTAGTGGATTTAGGAAAGGCATATGAGGATGAAGGAGCTGTAAGATTACAGGTTGAAAGAGAAGGCTCAACTCTTGTTAAGGACTTAGTCTATGGAGATATCGAATTTCTTAATAGTGAATTAGATGACATAGTAATTTTAAAAAGTGATGGATCACCAACATATCATTTTTGTAATGTAATAGATGACAACTCTCAAGGTGTATCTCACATCATTCGAGGAGAGGATCACTTGCCAAATACGCCAAAACAAATACAAATAGTAAATGCATTAGGCTATGAGGATTTTCAATATGCACATTTGCCCCTTGTTCTTGGCGAGGATAAAAAGAGATTATCAAAAAGACATGCAGCTACAGATCTTATGGCATATAAAAATTTAGGATATCTTCCTGAAGCGGTAAAGAATACTTTGACTAGATTAGGGTGGTCAAAAGGTGATAAAGAAATTTTTACAATTTCAGAAATTATTAACACATTTGATATTAAAGATGTTTCTCGTTCAGGAGCAATATTCGATATAGGTAAATTGAATTTTGTAAATCAACATCATCTTTCATCTCTCACAGATGAGGAATTAATCACATTAATTAAGCCTTTTAATGAAATGAATAATTTTGATCTATCAAATCATCATGATCCAAAAAAATTAATTCGACTTTGTGTAACCAGTGGCAATAATTTAAGTGAAATTTCTAAGTTTATTCTGCCTTTTGTTAATGTTTTTGAGAATTACAATGAGGATGATTTAAAAAAACATTTATTAGAATCAGGAGATGTCATAGACTTCTTTTTATCTGAACTCGCAGGAATTAACGATTGGAGCGAAGAATCTTTTGAATTAATCATAAATAAAGCGCTAGAGGATTTGAATTTACCTATGCCTAAGATTGGTCTTCCAATAAGAGTAGCTTTACTAGGAAGAAAAAATTCTCCACATCTCAGCTCAACAATTTATTTAATAGAAAAGGAAAGTGCTCTTTCAAGATTGGAAAAAGCCAAGAAAGTTATTTCTGAACACTGACTTTGGCATTCGGTCTTCTTAAATCTGCATAACCATATTTGCTATCACCATCAATTAAAATACTTTGAGTGCTCCCAATCGTATCTGATTCTTCTAGCTTATGGCCATAAATTTTCAAAATTCTCCTTGTGTCAAAGTTTAGGAATTTTTCAATATCCATCTCAACAGATTGATAATCTTGATGTATTCTTGGCATCATTGTTGCTGCACCAATATCTAACCCAAAATCGACAACGTTCAGCACAACTTGAAGGTTTATATCAGGAATCTTTGAACCACCAGGACTTCCAGTAATTAATTTAAGTTTATTTTTGTTATCAAAAACTAATATTGGGCACATAGTACTCATTGGTCTTTTGTACTGCTCAAGTTTATTCGCTGGAGATGCACCTCTTCTTAATGACCCTATTTCACCAAAATCATGTGCAAAATTATTCATTTGGCTATTCGTTAGTATTCCTGTCCCTGGTATTGTTACACCAGACCCAAAAGAAAAACCAAGAGTATAGGTAACAGAAACTGCATTACCGCTTTCGTCTATAATTGAGTAGTGTGTAGTGTCTTTTGATTCTTTAAAATTTCTTTCCAGTCTAGTCACCCATTTATTAATGCTCTCCATGCTGGAGGCACGTTTAAGATTAATTTTTTTTGACTTTTTCACTCCTAAACCTTTTGAAATAATTTCTTCGAGAGGAATATTGCTAAAGTTCGGATCTCCTATATATCTTGATCTACTTTGATGACCTAATTTCATTGCTTCTGCCAGTAGGTGTAAATATTTCCCACTATTTGGTGATAACTCAGTTAAATTAAAATTTTCTAGTACATTTAATGCGGTCAGCACTGCAACACCTCCACCACTTGGAGGCCCTTGAGTAAATACAGTATGCCCTCTATATGTAGTAGAAATGGGTTTACCAACATTAACTTTATATTCTTTAAGATCGTTTTTTCTGATGAGCCCACCATTTTCTATCATTGCTTCTTCTATTCTTTCGGCATTCTCTCCATCATAAAATCCAGCTTTTCCGAAATCTCTAATTAATTCCATTGTTTTAATGAGGTCTGCAATGAATAATTTTCCACCTCTTATAACTTCATCTGCTAGATATATTTTTTTTGACTCTGGGTCTTTTTTTAATGATTCAGTATCGTTAATTGCCCAATACAAATCGTCGGTAACGGGAACTCCTTCCTTAAGCAATTCAATGGTTGGATTAACTAAGTCTGCCAGTTCCATAGTGCCAAACATTTCGTGTGCTTTTATCAATCCTGCAACTGTGCCTGGCACAGCTATTGCTTTATAGCCTTCTTCAGAAAGTTCATATTGATGAACTCCATTAACTTTATAGACATTGGGAGCAGCTAATTTTGGAGACATCGATCTAAAATCAAAGCTAATGATGCTATCTGTTTTTTTATCATAAACTAACATAAAGCCGCCACCACCAATGTTTCCAGCTCTTGGTAAGGTAGCTGTTAATGAAAACCCAACAGCTATTGCAGCATCTACAGCATTTCCACCTTTAGAGAGTATTTCTGCACCAATATCTGATGAGAGATAATTCTGAGACACAACCATTCCCTTAGTTGTCTCTGTTGAGTGGTATGGGTGTGGATAATCCAAATAATCTTGAGAGCTAAGGCATGCAGATAAGGTCAGAATTAATATTAAAAATAACTGCATATTAAAGAACAACTGGTAAAACAAATGCGGCAAATATTGTTACTACAACAATTCCAATTATGTTTATATAAAAACCAGCTTTCATCATCTCAGATATAGTAAATTTTTCAGAACCATAAACAATTGCATTAGGTGGTGTTGCAACGGGGAGCATAAACGCACAACTCGCTGCTAGAGCAACTGGAATTGCAACTTGTGCTTTGTCAAAACCAATGCCCATAGCAACCCCAAACATAATCGGAACAAAAGTAGCAGTAGTTGCTTGGTTACTTGTGAGTTCTGTAAGAAATACAACAATTACAACAACAAGAAGTATTAAAAGAATAGGGCTTATATCACTAAAGGTTGTAAAGAAACTTCCTATCCAGTCACCTAAACCTGTCCTTTTGATTTGCCCAGCCATTGAAAGACCTCCACCAAATAGGATAAGCACACCCCAAGGTAGATTTTTTGTTACGTTCCACTCAATTAAACCTCCTCCATTTGAAGATCTTGCAATAAAGAGTGATAAGGCGGAAAGTATTGCAATACCATAATCTGTAAGACCTCCGAATCCTGGTATTAGCACTAAAACCTTCTTAAACATCCATGCAAACGCAGTTGCTAAAAAGATATAAAAAACTAATCTTTCATCTTTCGATATTTTTCCAAGGTCGCTATGCATTTTTTTCAGTGCATTTCCTGTTTCTTTATTGCTTGTAAAATCTACTGGAAAAATAACATTTGTAAGAATCAACCACCCAACTAAAAGCATAATTGCTGACATTGGAGTTGCAAAAAGCATCCAATCAATAAAATCTATTTGTATTCCTTCATCTAAAAGAAGTCCAACTACTAAAACATTAGGGCCAGTACCAACGATTGTAGACATACCACCAATTGTTGCAGCATACGCTATTCCAAGTAAAAGGCATGTTTGAAATTTTGTAAATTCTTTTTCCTCTAATGATTTGTCTGTCTTTTGAATTACAGCTGTCACTGCCAGTCCAATAGGTAAAAGCATTAAAGTTGTTGATGTATTCATAATCCACATACTTATTAATGCACTGACGAGCATAAAGCCACCAATTAATAGTTTTCCATTATTACCAACCATTAGCAGCATTGAGAGAGCCATTCTTTTATGTAGATTTACCCTCTCTATTGCTAGAGCAAGAACAAACCCGCCAAGAAATAAGAAAATATTACTATGTGCATAGGGTAGGGCAGCCTCTTGAAAGGCATCTTTTGCAAGCACCCCCTCTCCGAAAACACCCAAAAGAGGAAAGAGTGCTAATGGAAGTAGAGCAGTAGCGGGCAAGGGAATAGCTTCTGTTGCCCACCAAATAGCCATAAGAAAGACAACAGCTAAAGTGCGCCAAGCCTCTATACTTAATGCATCAGGTGAGGGCGAAAGTAGTATTCCAAAAAATACTAGAATGCCAATAAAGAAACCAGCGTTGTAATTCATAAAAAAAGGGGGCTTGCGCCCCCTTAAAGATTAATTTCCTTGTAGTCTAAATTCTAAGTAATAATTCCTTCCGTAGTCATTATGGACATCATTCCAGGAAAAGAACCAAAACTCATCAGCTAGAGGAGCTCTTTCATCTTCAACGTTAAGAACACCAAACCTTACTCTTGCGTCATAACCCTCAAAGTCGAATTTATAACCAAGTGTAAAGTTTAATCTTGTCATTGACGGTAAGTACCAGAAGTTTCCATCTGGATCAGTGTTTCCTGTTTCATAGAAACCACTTACTTTATTACCTGAAAGTAAAACTTCCCAATCGTTTAGTCTCCAAGAAGCATTCATAGTCCATTTGTCAGAAAAGTTACCATTTCTTTCAATTAGATTTGCAAATCCATCTGGAACTGAAACTCCATCTAATAATCCGCCTGGTCTACCAGCTTCAATTAATTTATCGATATCACCGCCAGCTTGTTGTTCATATTTGTTGTAGTGAACATTCACAAGCTTAAAGTTGAATCTACCAACATCCGTATCAAATCTATATTGAACTGTGGTATCAGTACCCTCGATTACACGTGTATCAAGGTTTACGTAAATATCATCAATTCTTTGAACTTGTCCAGCTGGACATAGATTAGTTGGCCATCCTGCTGTGTATTCATCAGCAGTAAACTGTGTTCTAACCACAAGCGGGTTACCCACACACTCTGATGGACCACCTTCAAGTCTTATTAAAAGGTCTAACAACATATGGTTGTTTTCACCAAAAAGACCAAGTGTATTTTCTTTAGTAATTCTCCATCTATCCACTGTCACAAGAAGATCCTCAACTGGCTCTAGTACAAAACCCCATGAAAGGTTTTCTGACTCTTCCGGTTTAAGATCTGGATTACCTTGAGCAACCCTTTGTAGTTGATATTCTGGATCAGCTATTGGATTTCCAGATACGTTTGAAAAATACTCGTAAACAGCATCAGTTCTAGTGTTTGATCTAGCAACTAAACCTTCGTTAATGAAAATTAAGTTTGGAGCAGCAAAAGCAGTTGAAACCGAACCTCTTAATTTCACGTAGTCACTAATATCCCAACCCATCGCAAATTTACCTACTAATGAGTTACCAACATCGGTAAACTGATCTCCTCGAAGTGCTGCTTGAACAACAAGTCTGTCATCAATAGGTACCTGAAGCTCACCAAAGTAAGATGTTACTGTACGCTCACCACTTGTATTTGGTGATGGACTTGAGTTAGAAATGTTTGAGACATAAGGCCAAGAAGCTCCTAAGTTGTTAGTCCAATCGATTGTTCCATCAATATTAGGGTCTCTTTTGTCAGTCATTTCTTCTGTTCTAACTTCAATACCAAATAGTACACCTGCAGGAGCTGTGCCACCACTTAACTGAGGCATTTCA
This sequence comes from Gammaproteobacteria bacterium, assembly GCA_045563435.1. Lineage (GTDB taxonomy): Bacteria > Pseudomonadota > Gammaproteobacteria > Magnimaribacterales > TMED112 > TMED112. The sequence goes on along the minus strand of JBJLJD010000001.1, from coordinate 30,592 downwards.
AAGAACTCAGCATTAGACATTTTGAAGTCAATTAGAGACATTGAACTGGTATTTTCTCTGTAAATTGTTTTAAGAATTTGTTCCTCATTACAATTAACACCAGCACAGAAAGGGTTATACGCACTTGGATCATCTTTAGCTAGTGCAGCTTCCAATTCAAGCAAACCAACTCTGTTACCATTTGCCATCAAAGAAGTTGCTTCTGAGAAGACTATACCAGTATCCCAGTCCCAATTCCCAGAAGAACCAGCAAATGCTTGAGTAAATCTCCATGTTTCTCTTTCATGGTTGTAGTATCTAGGTTGTGTAAATCTTAGGAATCTTATCCAAAGAAAATCATCCTCAGCATCAACAAATTTTGTTCCATCAGCTCTAACCCACTGATTAAAGTAATAGTTTGTTGAAGGAACTCTTATTGACTGTGTTCCTTGACCTCGTCTGTTTGCGCTACCTGAATTTAAGAAAGCACCTGGATAATGCTGTCTGAAACCACTTGATTGATACCAGCCTATCTCTGTAGAAGCTTCAACACCGTTATCAAGTGTAGTGTTGTAGTATGCCAGCATGTTGTGTCTTTCAAGATCTCCTCTTCTCATCATCCCTTCCATAGGGTAGTTAGCTCTATTTTCTGTTCTTATGCTTGAAGCATCATAGAGACAAACATTGTCTTGTATTGGAGATGTAAATAGGTTTGTTGCACTTCCACTTTGACAATATGCGTCATCTGGTCTGTAGAGTGAGAACACATTAGAACCATTACCTACATAAAACTGCGCATATTTACTTTGCGCTGATAAGTTTCTCCAAGATGTATCAGCGAATGCACCAAGTTGATCAGCATATAAATTTCTGGCATCACCCATCATCCATTTAGGATCTTCAATACCAGCAATACTACCTCTATCGTAAGTATCTAGATAAATAGAAAGATTTGAGCCATCATCAAAATTTCTACCCCATTGTATGCTTACTTTTGCATCCTCTGCAGCAAAGTGATCATAGGCTATTCCTCTTATTCTCATGGAAAAGCCATCAAAATCTTTCTTTAAAACTGTATTGATAACACCAGCAACAGCATCTGATCCGTAAACAGCAGATGCACCATCTCTTAGGATTTCAATTCTTTCTAATCCATAAACTGGTAAAACGTTACTGTTAACTGACTGAACTGGTACTAAACTACCACCAATTGTTTCAGTATGATAACCAGCAGCAGGAACAATTCTTCTTCCATTTAAAAGAGTAAGAGTGTTACCTGTACCAACGTTTCTTAAGTTAAATGAACCTACATCCCCTCTGTTGGCGTTATAACCACCATTAAAGTCTCCTTGGTTAAATTGGTTTGTACCCATTTCAGCAAGGTTTGATATCAAATCGTCACCAGAATCAACACCAAAGCCTTCAATTTCTTCAGTTGATATAACAGTCACTGGTAAAGCATCAGTTATGGTTGCACCTTTAATTTGTGAACCAACTACAACGACTTCTTCTACTTCTTCAGTATCAGAATCTTGAGCACTAACATATAGCGTTAAAAACGGTATAAGTAGTGTTAAAATTAATCTTAGTTTCATTGGACCCCCTAGAAAACTATTTATCCTCAAATTTAATAACATTTTACAGGAAATAAGATAGAATTTACAAGTTTATTGAGGGGCCATAGCTCAGCTGGGAGAGCGCGACGCTGGCAGCGTTGAGGTCAGGGGTTCGATCCCCCTTGGCTCCACCAATCAGGAAGTTTTATTAAATCTCTTCCAAGTAGAGTGAAGAAAGTAAAACCAAACTCCATTTATCATAGGTTCAATAAAAGCGTCTGCAGCAGCTAGGTTTAGAGGAGCTCCAGTAATAAAATATACGCAGATTGTTGCGATAAATATATGTCCAATTGTGTAAACAACTGTAAGGCCAAGACTATCTGCTTTACTAATTCTTTTTCCAATATTTACTATAAGTTCAGTCATGAGTTTATTCTATAAGCACTTTAATTAAATTCAAGGTAAGTTTGCCAAGCAATTTCTTGTAAAAATAATTTATCCTTATTAGATACACGATTTAGATAGTTATAATCCAGTCCAACAGGTGATTGGCTTGTTATAAAGGCAAAAATCACACAAGCTCCAAGATATGTACCTAACATTCCAGGGTGAGAGCCATCAGGATGATGCAATTTTATATCTGGTCTTTTTGAGTATGCATTTTCATAGGCGATTCCAACAGGAATAACTAATGCTTTACTTTGTCTGCCTGCTTCAAAATATGTCATCTTTATTTTTTCAATAAGATTAGGTTCATATCTGTCATCACTTTCTTTATAGGCATGGGTCATGAATAATGCTGGTATAACTCCTTTTTTTCTTGCTTTTTTGCTGTATTTCACTGCAGTTTTTATGAACTTTTTTCTAGAGGCTTTATCTATGACTTCACCACTTCCTCCTTGCATAATTACCATATCCACTTGCTCTTTTCGTTGTAGATTTTTAGGCTGCAGTAGGTGATCAATATTATGATTCTCAAGTCGAGATCCGCCAATGGTTGCACTTTTAGTGACTATTTCTTCTTCTTTATAGAAATCTTCCATTAATTCTTCAACATGGTTATGCATGCTGTCATTATAGTAAAGATAGCTATTACCGATAAATAATATTGATTTTGGATATTCACAAAACCCTATCATTGAAAAAAATAACAAAATAAAAATATTAAGTTTATTCATATCAAATATCCTTATGCATAGCAGTGAAACTTATTTGTGAAATGAGTTGGTCTTCTTCATTAGTAATTTGTACATCCCAAACAGAAGTACTTTTTCCAATGTGTTTTGGCTTTGCAGTTGAATATACAAAACCATTTCTGGTACTTTTTAAATGATTAGCTAATAAATTTAATCCAACAACAGATTTTTTTTTGGGATCTATGACAAGGAATGCTGCAATGCTTGCTGTACTCTCTGCAAGAACACATGAAGCGCCTCCATGCAGTAATCCCATAGGCTGTTTTGTTCTTTCATCAACTGGCATTTTGCAAATAATATAATCTGAACCTATTTCTATAATCTCTATGCCAAGCTTTTCATCAATACCTGTTGGCGGAATTTTAATATCTTCTAAAGTGTAGTTTTTAAACCAAATGGCCATATGCGTATTATATACAATTCAAAAATCAAATTTTTATTTACAAAATATGCAAATTTGCAGTAAAAAAAAGTATTTAAATAATTTTTATACAAAATAATGATGCATTATTTTACATTTTGGCAAAAAAAACTATTATAAAAAATATCGTTACCTGACAATAAATCAGAATAACTGGCCCAACTTATATTCTGGAATCAGGTGACGATACTAATTTTATTTTTCGTTGACTAATTTTCTCTCTAGTAAAGTTCAGCATAGAGTTTTTATCATTCTCTTGAATATCTACCGATAGTTTTTCAAATTTTTTATCACATGGTAGCCAGGTACTTCCACTAGAGAAGCCATAATTTTTTTGTTTAGAATTCCATGGCAGGGGAGTTCTACAACCATCTCTTCCTTTAAACTTTGGCCAAAAATTTAGTCCAAATGGATCTCTAATATCCTTTTTTTCTAGTATTGAGTTTCTTAAACCTAGCTCTTCTCCTTGATAAATGCATATGTTGCCTCTAAGTGATAAAAGTTTCCCCATAATTTCTTTTGGAGTTTTATTTACCCTAGAAGCGATACGAGCAGCATCGTGATTGCTAAATGCCCAACAAGGCCATGAGTCAGGGTTCTGGTTAAAAAAATTATTTACAATTTCATCTACTGTTTCAAAATTGAAATCATCAGAGAGAAATTCAAAACAATAGGCCATATGCAGTCTTTGATTATTTGTATAATCTGCAATTGTTTTAAGAGGATTATCAGAAACAATTTCTCCTATTGAAATCGCATTATATTTATCTAAAAGTTTCCTAATTTTTTCTAAATAAATAAGTGTATCTTTTTGAGTATTATCGTATTTGTGATGCTGCAAGCCATAGGGGTTATCTTTGTTGAAGCCTAGTGGCCTAACTTCAGATATATCCTTATATGGATTATTTCTAAGACCCTTGTCATGAAATAAAAAATTTATAACATCAAATCTAAATCCATCAATTCCAAAATCTAACCAAAACTGTATTTCATCCAACATTTGATTTTGTACAGCAACATTGTGGAAATTTAGATCTGGTTGCGATTCTAAAAAGTTATGAAGATAAAATTGTTCTTTTTTTTGATCCCATTTCCAAGAACTTCCACCAAAAACTGAAAGCCAATTATTTGGAGGTTTATTTTCTTCGCCATCAGCCCAGACATACCAGTCGGAATATTCATTTTTTATTTTCTTGGAGCTCTCTTTGAACCACTTATGTTCATCTGAGGTATGGCTAAGAACTAAATCAATAATTACTCTAATATCATTTTCATGAAATAGTTCAACAAGATTTTTAAAGTCAGTATTATTGCCAAATAATTTATCAACCTTTCTATAATTTGAAACATCATATCCAAAGTCCTTTTGAGGAGATTCAAAGAATGGAGAAATCCAAACATAATCTACACCAAGGTTTTTTATATAATTGATCTTACTTTTAATCCCATTTAAGTCACCTGTTCCGCTGCCTGAAGAATCCATGAAGCTTCGAGGATAAATTTGATATATAACTTTATTTTTCCAATCCATATTTTATTTACTCAACTCATTATACTTAAGACGCTGGATAGTTTGCTCTAAGTTTTCTATTATGCAATCAGTTTTTTTTATATAATTTCTATTAATCTTGGGAGTAAATTTTGACTGATGATATCTTATTGCTAGACCTTGGGGGAACTAATTTAAGAGTTGGTTATGGTAATAAGTATCAAAAATCCGTTCAAAAAATTTCAAAACAAAAAATACATGCTAACGAAGAACTCCATAAGATAATTCAAGAAATAGTCGAAGGTTCTGATACATCTGAAATAGTAATGTCTGTTGCTGGTCCTAAAAGAGAAAATAAAATTACCATGACAAATAGAAATTTAGTACTTGACGAAATTGAGCTTAAAAAAAATACAAAAATAGATAATTTCTATTTGCTTAATGACTGGGAATCAATTGGATATTGTCTACCACTTTTACAAGATGAAGATTTTAAAACTGTAAAAAAAGGTGTGAGCAATCCAGAAAAAACTTGTTTAGCAATTGGTCCAGGTACAGGACTTGGCTTTTCTGTACTTAGGTATATAAATGGACATCCTGTTGTATCTGCAACAGAGCTAGGCAATACAAGACTTTATAATGATTATCTATTTAATCTTTTTGAAATTAATAATGATAATGATTTTTCAGTTCTTGAAAGTTTCATGTCGGGCAAAGGTTTAGAGAAAATATATTATTCCAAAACAAACCAACAGGCTTCATCTGAAGAAATTGTTCAATCATATGGAAATAACAGTCATGCAAGCTTCATTTTGGAAAAATTTAATGAAGCGCTTGGCAAAATTTTATCTGATCTCACTTTAACATTTTTGGCATATGGTGGCATTTATCTTGCAGGAAGCTTGATGAGAAGCATAATAGGTCTTAACCTTGATGATAAAATGAATACTTCCTATACATCTCACCCTTCAAATGAACACAAAAAAATACTTGAAAATACTTCTATAAATCTAATTACAAAAGAACACACTCCATTGTATGGAAACTTAAATTATTCAATTGTTAGGAGGTTTCATGAATAGTTTAGATTATTTAATAGTAGGAATTTATGCAGTTGTTCTAATTGCAATTGCAACGTACGTATCTCTTTCAAAAAAGGGTGAAAAAAAGACGGCTGAGGAGTATTTTCTTGCAGGAAGATCTTTGCCTTGGTGGGCTATTGGAACTTCGCTTATAGCCGCAAACATTGCTGCAGATCAAATTATTGGAATGAACGGAGATGCCTATGCTATGGGAATTGCTATTGCAACATATGAATGGACAGCTGCAGTAGCATTGATTGTTGTAGGAAAATTCTTATTGCCTGTTTATTTAAAACAGAAAGTATTCACAATGCCCCAGCTTTTATCACAAAGATACGATAAGAATGTTAGTACTTTATTAGCTACATTAATGTTAATAATGTATGTAATGGTCATTCTTCCCACTATTTTATGGCTTGGGGCAAAAGCGGTAAATAATCTAACTGGACTTGATCTTATTATTTCAATGACCCTTCTAGGCGGTTTATCTTTAGCATATTCACTATATGGAGGATTAAAAGCAGTAGCATTCACTGATGTTATTCAAGTAAGTTTACTCATTTTTGCAGGTCTTTTTGTATCGTATGTAGGTCTTAATGCTTTATCTGATGGCAATGGAGTAATTGAAGGTTTTGCGATGTTGCAAAGTAATTTTCCAGAAAAGTTTGATGCAATTCTTCCTTATGTTGATAAGGAAACCGATCCTGTTGCTTATGGCAATTATGTTAAACTTCCTGGCATTTGGGTCCTTATTGGAGGGATGTGGATCGCACATTTTTATTATTGGGGAACAAATCAGTACATCACTCAAAGAGCCTTAGGAGGAAAAAGTTTAGATGAAGCACAGAAAGGCTTAATGTTTGCAGGATTCTTAAAGATATTTATGCCAATAGTTGTAGTTTTACCAGGTTTAATAGCAGTTGCATTAGAAGGGAATGTAATTGAATCTTTAGGGGGAGATAGGTCTAAAGCTTATCCATCAATGCTTTCATTACTTCCGAATGGAATTTTAGGACTCACATTTGCTGCACTTGTTGCTGCAATAGTCTCTTCTTTAGCTTCACTGACTAATAGTTTAAGCACTATTTTTACAATGGATATTTATAAAAACTACACTAAAGTAAAAGATACTCAGTTAGTAAATGTAGGAAGATTTGCAGGGACATGTGGCTTAATTCTCTCAATTATAGTAGCACCTATCTTTCTTGGCAGTTTAGATTCTGCATTTCAGTATGTTCAAGAATATATGGGCTTATTTAGTCCAGTAATTTTATTTGTATTCCTATCAGCAATCTTTTTAAAGAAATCCAGTTCAAAGTCAGTTTTGGCAGGCTCTTTAGTGGCATTAGTAGTTGGTGTAATTATGAAGTTATATGTTGCTCAAACAGACCAATCGCTAATTGAGCCATTTATGCATCAAATGGCAATTTCTTTCGGTATTGCATTTCTTATAAGTTTTGCGCTTTCTGATAAATCAGATAATGCCAAGGTTTTTAAACTTACTTATGAAGACTTTAAAACTTCAAAATTATTCAATTATGGTTCTATAACAATCTTAATAATATTGTCAGGAATTTATGGTTATTATTGGTAAAAATGAGAATAGTATTTAGCCTTACATTGATTCTATCCTCCCTAATTTATTCTGAGGTAAATTGGGAAAGAGAGCAGATTTGTCCCTTGCCAGATCAAACTTTTGTTAACAACCTCATGAAAACTATGAGTATAGAAGAAAAAGTAGGACAGGTAATTCAGGCAGATTTAGATTTTATTGAACCATCAGATTTAAGAGACTATCCTATTGGTTCAGTGCTCAATGGTGGAAATACTTCACCAAGAGGTAAGCTTAGAGCATCACCAGCAGAGTGGAAATCTTTAGCTCAAGAATTTTATGAAGAATCAAAAAAAACAGGTGCATCTATTCCAGTCTTATGGGGAACAGATGCAGTGCATGGCCATAGCAATGTTTTTGGGGCAACAATTTTTCCACATAATATCGGAATTGGAGCAGCGGCAAATCCCCAGCTTGTTGAAGATATTGGTGCAGCAGTTGCTGAAGAAGTTCTTGCAACAGGGTTATTTTGGACATTTGCTCCTACAGTAACAATTCCACAGAATTTTAGATGGGGTAGAACTTATGAGGGTTATTCTGAGGATCCTGTTCTTGTATCAAAACTCGGAAGTGCATTTATTGAAGGATTGCAAGGAACCGAAAAGGAATTTTTGAATGATGCAAAAATATTGGGAACAGCTAAACATTTCCTAGGTGATGGTGGTACATACTTAGGAATAGATCAGGGTGATACAAGAGCCAATGAGGAGAACATGCGATTAATTCATGGAGAGCCTTATTTCGCTTCTCTTAATTCATGTGTAAGGGTTGTAATGGCTAGTTTTAACTCATGGAATGGTTCTAAGGTTCATGGGAACAAATACCTTTTAACTGAAGTACTAAAAGAAAAAATGAATTTTACTGGATTCATTGTAGGAGACTGGAATGGCCATCAGCAGGTACCTGGCTGTAATACTGGAAGCTGCCCTGAATCATTCAATGCTGGAGTTGACATGTTTATGGTTCCAGAAAACTGGAAAGCATTATACAAAAATACAGTTAAACAGGTAAAAAGTGGTGAAATCTCAATAGAAAGATTAGATGATGCTGTTAAAAGAATATTAACAGTAAAGCAGCAGCTAGGTATGTTTGAGGGAAGGGTACCTAATCAGACAAAATATTCTGAGGTAGGTCTTCAAAAAAATAGAGACATAGCAAGAAGAGCTGTAAGAGAATCGCTTGTATTAATTAAGAATAATAATGCAACCTTACCAATAAAAAATAAACAAAAAATTCTTGTTATTGGTGACTCTGCTGATTCATTAAAGATTCAAACAGGGGGCTGGACATTAGATTGGCAAGGAGCCAATAATGCTAATAGTGATTTCCCCGGTTCTGTTACATTTCTGCAAGCATTGAAAGAGTATGAAAATCTCGAAATAACTCACAAAAATTCCTTATCTAATTTAGATTTAAATAAGAATTATGACCTAGTAATTGTTGCTTATGGAGAAGAGCCATATGCAGAGGGAATTGGTGATCGAAAGAATTTATTTTATCGAGATTCAAAAACTTTAAATACCCTAAAAAGGCTGAAAAGAAATGGAAATAAAGTAGTCTCTATTTTCTTTACTGGGAGACCATTGTGGACAAATGAATTTATAAATCTCTCTGACGCATTTGTTGTTGCATGGCTTCCAGGAACTGAGTCTCGAGGAATGACAGATGTTCTTGTCGCTAATGAGGATGGTTCAGTTAATTATGACTTTCAAGGTAAGCTTCCATTTAGCTGGCCTAGTAATCCTAATCAATCTACTATTGCCTTTTATGATCCTGCAAGCGATGCGGAATTTGATTATGGATATGGATTAACATATAAGTCGCTAAAAGCACTAGCTTTACTAGACGAGAGTTTCGAAAAATCACAAGATTATGGTGATATGGTCGAGATATTTTCAGGAAAATTCAACAGTCCATTTGAGGGCTTCATCCAAGAAAATAACTCTCCTCAAATTAAATTGAATTCAACAAATAATACAACTCAAAATGATGTGGTACAGATAGATTTTATAGATGTAGATAAACAGGATGATACCTTAAGAGTTATTTTTAATGCAGATGGTAATTTAAATAGTTTCCATATTTTAACCACTGAAGTGATTGGACTTGAGGATTTTCAATCAGGTTTTTTAAACTTTAATGCTAGGGTAGTGGAATCTTCAGGAGCTATATTTTTAGCTGCAACTTGTGGATTTGGATGTATGGGGTCAATTGATGTTACTTCTTTACTGATGAAATCTAAGTCTTTTGATGGATATTCAGTGCCATTAAAATGCCTAACTGATAGGGGGTTAGATCTATCAAAAACAATTTCACCTATGATTTTATTTGGACCTGCAGATTTAACAATAGATTTTAAAAATGTTTCTATTTCAAAAAATTCACTAAAGAAAAAATTTAGCTGTTAATTTTTAGTTCTTCTGGAGATATTATTATCCCATTCTGATCTATATATGCCCAGTAGCCAGGTTTAATGTCCACACCTTGAATTTGGATATCAACTGATATTTCTCCCTTATTATCTTTATTACTTTTTTTGGGTGAGGTTCCTAAGGCATAAATACCTAAATCAATATTATGCAGATGCTCAACATCTCTTATATAACCGTTAATTAATACAGCTTCCCACTTATTTTCTTTTGCTAAAACTGCAACTTTATCACCCATTAAGGCAACTTCCTTTGATGCATGTCCATCAACTATTAAGATGCTATTAGTGCCATCAGTAGACAAAACCTCTCTAACTTTGCTGTTATCATTTAAGCAACTAACTGTTTCAATCTTTCCACTAACTAAATCTTTTTTACCATAAGCATTAAAGTCCACAATAACGGGAAGTGAATAATATAAATCGCTAATGTCAGGAGTATTCATAAAAAAAAGGAGGGTTACCCCTCCTTTTTAGTTTAGCAAAATCTAGTTTTTACCAAAAGTATCCAAATCTAATTCCATATTGAGCAGGACCGCTATATCCCCCTCTAGGAACTGCACCTTCCCAAGCTCTGTGATATGGGATTCTTTCGTCCATAGCATTGTAGCTATAAGCTTGTGCATACCAGCTTCCCTCTGCAGGTTCAAAAGTAAGCAACAAGTTAAATGTTTCAAATGCAGGCCTTAGATCTGATAAGTATTCTGCTGGCTGTGCCCAATACCCAGGTAAATCTATAAAGTCGTACGCGCAACCATCTGCTGCAGCAAAGTTTGTACAGCCATATGTGCCATAACCACCTTCATCATCAACATGCTTATCTATGTTATAAATAGAAAGGTAAGCTGAGGTTTCATAGTGATATTGGACCTGCGGTTTGATTTTACCTACTGGAGTATTAAATGTGTGCTCATACCGAATGGTTGTTTGGAATTGAGGAGCATATGGTGCCTCATTACCAAGAAGATCAATATTATTCTCTGGTTCTGGAGCAACAGCACTACCATAATCAGGTCTGCCATGTGCAAATCCTATTGCATATCTAACCTGTGTTACAAAACTCTCTGTAACTTTGGTATTCATTGTTGCAATGTAACCATTAATATTTCCACCTTCGTATGGATTCCAGTTAAACTCAAACTCAGAACCATAGAATTCTTGCTCACCAAAGTTTTGGCTTGACCACCTAGTAACAACTTGGTCTTGTTGAACCATTTGTCCAAACGTAGGAGAACCGATTGAAGTATCTACACCCATTGCTGAAATAACATCTACAGGAACGTTCCCTGATTCTTGTTTTCCATCATATTGAGAGAAATAGGCATTAAAAGATAAGTTTAGATCTTTTCCAATCCTTCTTTTGAAACCAAACTCAAATGTGTCTATGTATTCATTATCATAAGAAGTGTCAGCATATGAACCTGGTCCTCCCGGATGAAGTGTATTATCACCTCTTCTGTACACGTCTTGGATCGAACCAGATTTGAAACCAGTTGCATAATATGCGTAGAGAAGGGTGTTATCATCTAAATCAAAATCAAGTCCTACTCTATAGTCAAGATTATCAAACGTTGCTGATGTATCATTAATTAAAACTTCTTGAAGACAACCATAACCACCGCTACAGTTAACTCCTTCAACTAAGAACTCACCACCATTTTTCCACGGAGTGTAACCAAGTCTAACCCAATTTGGATCTCTGGCTCTTGCACCACCATATGGGTCTGCAGCACAACCATTTGCCCAGAACATACATCTAAAGTTTCTTCCACCAACATCAGTTTTTTCTTCTTCTGAATATCTTGCACCAAATGTTAGAAACATTCTTTCATCAAGCTGGTATGTTGCTTGGCCATACATTGCTGTTGCATCAAGCTGTCTATCTGGCTGAATAAATACATCGGAGCCTTCAAGACCGTTAAAGTGAGCTTCCATATTATTGTTCTCTAGGTTCATGAAGTAGCCAAGTACCCACTGTAGCTTCTCGTCTTTAGATGATCTTAATTCAACATCAAAAACCTTTGCCTTTGCAACAAAGTCATCAATATTCCAGTTGCCATCCCAGTTACCATGGCCCATATCTGTATCAAAGTGAGCCTCTTCTTCTAAGTGCTGGTAACCATATTTAGCAACTAAATCAAAGTCACCAACCGGTGCTTTGTAGATAGCCCTTGTTGATGTAAGAACAACGTCCAACATCCCCGGAGTATTTACATATGCTGTGTATGAATTTCCTCCACCGAAACCTGTATCACAGTCGGTTATATCAAAACCGCCCCAGTTCCATGTTTCATAACCAACTGTTGGTCTTCCTCTCATCAATTCGCAAGCAGGTGTTTCAGTCCAGTGAGCATTTTGGTTTTCAAATTGCTCAAACTGTACATTCAGACTTCTTTCTCCACCCATGTCGTATAGTGCACTTAATCTAAATGCATTTTGGTCTACATTATTATATGAATCAGCTGGATCCATTTGTACTTTTGAAAGTGGTCTTTGTTGCCATCCGTCAAATCCGTTGTACCAGTGGTGATCAGACATAACTCTATTATTATAATCACCTCCTATTTGACTAAACTCACTTAAATCAACTCCAGCAAATTTCATAAATCTATGATCCATTTGTGAAGCATCTAAATAAGTCGTAATGAATGAATCTTTTTTCTCTTCCATGTAAGCAAGTCTTATTGCAAAATTATCTGTAATTGGCAGGTTGTAATGAAGTCTCAAAGCTTGAGCATCCATTCTCCCTGCATCAATTGTCACAGAGCCGCCTTGCACCTCAAAGTTTGGTTTTGCTGTTACAACATTGAATGTGCCTACAGTAGAGTTTCTTCCGTATAGAGTTCCTTGCGGTCCTCTTAAAACTTCTGCTCTTTCAAGATCGAAAAGTAGAGCCATAGCGCCTTGCATTCTTGATACATAAACACCATCTACATGTACACCCACAGCTGGATCTCCAAGTTCCGTAACATTGTTTGATCTAACTCCTCTCATAGTGATCACAGGTGCACCATGGTTACTAGAGTCAGTAATTTCTAACATTGGAACCATCTGAGAAAGGTCAATATAATTATTTATTCCATACTCAGTGAGTTTATCTTGAGTAAAAACTGTCACTGGAACAGGAGTATCCATGACATCTTTCTCAATTTTTTGAGCTGTAGTAATAACAATTTCAAGGCCCTCATCTTCATCTTCAGAATCTTGGGCTATAACAGGTAGAGCAAATGCTGGCAGCATTAGCAACATAAGTAAATTTTTTGTAAATTTCATAATCCCCTCTATATGAATTGAATTTATATGATAAATATAACTAAAATTATGTTTATGTCAAATTGTTTACAATTAATTAAAACTCAGTAAAAAAGGACTTTATCTTGAATATTAATAATAAAATTTCTTTAATTTTTATCGTTACTTTTTTATACGGATGTAATGTAGGTAATAGCGATTTTTCTAATTCAATTATTGCAGGGGTAATTCAACCTGCACCAGTTGCTGAAAATATAGATTATTGCCCATCACAAAAACCACATTCATATGAAAATTACTCTTTAATCTGGTTAGAAAATTTTGATGATGTTGGTTTGAATCAATCTAATTGGAATTTTATGTATGGAAATGGACAAAATTACGGAGTGCCAGGTTGGGGCAATAATGAATTACAAAGTTATACAGATAGCAATGAAAATATTTATCTTAACGATGGCTGTTTATTTATAATCCCGACATATAACGCTAGTTCTGATGGAACAGGTTATGAAAGTGCAAGAATAAATTCACAAAATAAAAGAAAATTTAAATACGGAAGAGTTGATATAAGCTTTTCTGTACCAGAAATAAAAGGTGTATGGCCAGCACTTTGGATGATGCCTGAGAAGTCAGTGTATGGAAATTGGCCTAGAAGCGGAGAAATTGACATTGTTGAAACAATTAATGCAAAATCAGATGAGCTAGTTACCACAATTCATTATGGGCATGACTATCATAGGCAGATATCCAAAACTACTTTTTTAAACCAATTAACAAAGCTATCAAATCCGATTGATCACAATAAGATATCTTTGATTTGGGAAGACAAATATTTTGAATGGTTATTAAATGATCAATTAGTATTTAAGGTCAATTTTAATGAAGTTGAAAATCTTACACCCAATCCATTTCTCGAGGAGTTTTATTTATTAATTAATGTTGCTGTGGGTGGTAATTGGCCTGGACCACCTAATTCAACAATGTATTGTAATTCTCGCAAATTATGTCCCGATGTGAAAAAATTGATAGTAGACTACATTGCTTATTATGAAAAAATTAATTGAAGTTTTTTTTCCACTAATCATCTCGTTTTCTCTTTTTGCTGAATCTCCTGCAATTGTCATACATGGTGGAGCAGGATGGTTTTCAAATATGTCTCCTGATGAAATTAAAGATTTAAAAAAAGGCCTAAAAATGGCAGCAGATAGGGGTTTTGAGATATTAGAGAATGGTGGTAGCAGTGTTGATGCAGTTGAAGCCGCAATAATAATTTTAGAGGATAATCCTCTTTTTAATGCTGGTAAAGGGTCAGTTTATACCTCTGAAGAAAGGCAGGAAATGGATGCCTCCATAATGACTGGAAAAGATAATGAAGCAGGTGCAGTTTCCTCAGTCACTAATGTAAAAAATCCAATTTCTTTAGCAAGGCACGTTATGGAACAAACTCCTCATGTAATGTTTACAAGTAGCGGCGCAGAAAAATTAGCAAGAGATAACAACATCGAACAAGTAGATCAAAGATATTTTGCAAATCCAGATAGGTTAAAGTCCTTAAAAAAAGCACAAGAAAATAAAAAAGGAACAGTTGGAGTTGTAGCAATAGATACAAATGGAGTAATCACAGCCGGCACATCTACGGGAGGAATGACAAACAAAGCCCCTGGCAGAGTTGGTGACTCACCAATAATTGGTGCTGGAACATGGGTAGAAAAAAATTCTTGTGGTGTCTCGGCTACTGGTCATGGTGAATACTTCATAAGATTTAGTGTTGCCAAAGAAATTTGTGTGAAAGCACGTTATCAAGACAAATCGATTCAACAAGCTTCAACTGAGGTAATGAATCAGTTAAAAGAAATCGGTGCAGATGGAGGTGTTATTGTTATGGACAACAAAGGAAATTACGCTTTTGCATTCAATACACCAGCAATGGCAAGAGCATACAAGGATGCATCTTCAGAGATAGTCAAAATTTATAAGAATTAATGTCAATTAGGTACGAGCAACAAATCTTGCATCTAGATCTTCATGGAGTAAAGCATGCAGATGTTGAAATTTGCGTAGAAGATTTTGTGCTTAGTAATCAGAGCGAATTACCTCTAATCATTATATGCGGAAATTCTGAAAAAATGATTTCTATTGTTAATAAGGCCTTAAAAAAAATTGATGTTAATTTTGAAGAAACAAGATACGGTCGTATTAGGGTAAATTCACTTGATGCGTAGGTTAAAGATTATTCAAATTCTTCCAACTTTAAATACAGGCGGAGTGGAAAGGGGTGTTTTAGATTTTAATAAATATCTTGTTAGCAGGGGCCATGACTCATATGTAATTTCTAATGGAGGTAGGCAAGTAAAAAATCTTATTAATGACGGAGGCAGTCATATTCATATGCAGGTTTCCGAAAAGAGCTTTCTAACTTTGCTTCAAGCAAAAAAATTAGCAGACATCATTAATGAAATATCTCCAGACATTGTGCATGTTAGGTCTAGAATTCCTGCATGGGTAACTCAACTCTCGAAGCTATTTATCAAAAACCCAAGACCAATTTTCTTTTCAACATTTCATGGTCTGTACAGCACACCTTTTTATAGCAGAATAATGGCAAGCTTTGATTATGTTATTGCAATTTCTAAAACAGTTAACGAATATATCTTAGAAAACTATAAAAACCACTTGAATGCTGAACCAAAATTAATTTATCGTGGATCTGATCAAGATTATTTCACTAAACAATTTCAGGTAACCGAACAATATCAGGAAAAGTTTTTTTCACAGTTCCCTAAACTTGCAAATAAAGAAATTATCGCATTCCCAGGCAGGCTATCATCATGGAAAGGTCAGGAATCATTCATCAAGCTAATATCTAACCTACCTGATAATTACTCTGGTCTTATTGTTGGACCATATGAAGATGCAAAAAAGAAATATTACAAAAAGCTCTTTAATCTTATAAGAGATTACAATTTGGAAAATAGAGTATTTTTCTATAATGCAAAAGATGATATCCGAGAAATCTATTCACTTTCAGCACTTGTAATGAACCTATCATCAACTCCCGAACCTTTTGGAAGAACACTTCTAGAGGCAGCAATGATGGGTAAAAAAATATGTGGTTGGAATAGGGGTGGTGTAGGTGAGGTCTTAAAGCTATTTTATGAAGAGGGGTTGGTTGAATTTAATGATTTTGAACATTTAATGGAAAAAACTAAATCAATTATTAAAAGTAATAATAAACCTAAAGAGGTATTTTTAACTTCAGAGTTAATGCATCAAAAGACTGTTGATTTCTATCTTGAAGCTCTTGGAAAAAGCTAAGATTCATAAATTTTTAAAATTCTTTCAGATGCTTTTTTAATAGTGTGATTTTTCTTTATGCTACTGATCAATTTTTTTTGTTTTTTTAGAAGTTCCTCTGGCCTTGCTACCCAATGAATAATAACCTTCTTTATTGAATCATAAGTTAAATCTGAAGAAATAAATTCATTATCCAGGAGCTCAGGAAATGCACCAACAGGAGTAGCAATTACTGGAACATCGCAATAAAGCGATTCAAAAAAAGATTTTGGAGAACCCTCTTTTAAAGAGCAAAAAATCTGTCCTTTAGAGTGGCATAAAATATTCCCTACATTCTCTGTATAGGAAATAAATTTTATTTTTTTAGTAATATCCAAATCTATAACAAGATTTTTTAACTTTTCCTCTTGAGATCCTTCGCCCACAATTACTAATTTTTCTTTAACGGATTTCCAAATTTTTATTAAAGTCTCAAGATTTTTTTGTGGCTCGAGTCTCCCAATAAAACAAAAGTACTCCCCACTTTTTTTGGTGTATTTCGGAAATCTTGTTTCGTCTACCCAATTTAATTCATGGTAAATATTTTTGTGCTGCTTATTAAAATTATTGACTGCCAATTTGCTCACAGCTATTACACTATCTGCTTTTTCATAGGCATATACGTTCTTTTTATTGTTATGTACTGTTGCTACCCATTTAAAATCCCTATTTTTAAATTTTTTTAAAAGCACTGCAGGTTTCGTTCCATGCGTGTTAACAACATCGGGTGTGTAATTTAGAAAAATTTCTTTTAGTTTTGATGATTTAAACGGACTTAATCTAAATCCTAGATTATCTAAAGAATGATAATTTGCCCTAAATTTATTTTTAAAATTCTTTGGTCCTATAACTAACACATTATTATTTTTAGATTGTTCAAAAGACAACTCTTCAACATGCCTCTCCAGTCCTGCATAAGCTTTACTTGAAAAAATATGTAAAACTTTCATAAGATTTCTAATAGTTTACTTACTACATCTTTTACTTCAGATAGAGGCTTATTTTTTTTTGGGTGGCAAATATCAGCTGATCTTATATCTCTAGAAAAGAGATACCTTTTAGTATCTATGAATCCAATATCCTTATTTTTTTTGAGCAACTCTATATTTTTTGTGACCTTTGTTTTCCTCAAAGGGGCGCCTTCTGTTCCATGGTCCCTGTGTAGCTCATGATGAAATACATATACATTTGTATTAGTTGAAAGTGCTTCATACAAAATTGAAACACTTTCTGGTGTAAGAAAAGTTATTTCACTTTTATTAATCTCTGTAGTTAACCATTCATCAGAGGTATCTTTCCAGTTAAAAAATTCAGCATTCTCCGGATGTTTGGGTATTTTAAGATCTGGTGATCTTGGAGAAGTAGTTATTTTCCACTGATAATCTTTATATAGGTCGTTCAAAAGCCACTCAATCTGCTTCATTAAAACCTTGGGTCTAAAATGAAAATGCCTACTTTTGCCACCGATTATAATTAGACCAGTCTTCTTTTTCGTCCTCTCTGTAGAATATTTTGATAATACCCCCTTTGTTGTAATGACATTTTCTGGGGTTCTAAAATAAAACTTATCTAAATGTGGAACAACTGCAATATCAAAAAGTTGTGTAGGTTTCAGAGAAGGCTTCATTAAAACAATACTTTTGGAATTTGGAAAAAGTTTTTTTGCCAGCAATAACTGATAATGAGTTTTAGATCCAGCACCAACTAATAAGTCAGGATAGTTTCCAAATGGTGTCATTCCTGAAGTAATATCAAACCCTTCCATAACCCAATTATCAGTTGCCTCGTCAATTTCTTTGGAGGGGACACCTTTTATATAAGATAAGAAGCTTGAAACAAAGTTGCTTTTATGGCAATCAACTGTAAGAAGTGAAATTTTATTTGATTCTCGCAGCTCATCTACTAGCGCATCAATTTGCTTTTCATGTCCTTTCTTTCCGTCTTTGAATACCCAAATATTAATAAGTTCTTTTTGTTTTAATGACATAGATTAAAATAATGATACATGGATAAAAATAATCAATACAATTCAGTTTTTATATCTGACGTACATCTTGGCTTTATAGGCTGCAAAGCTGAAAAATTATATGAATTTTTAAATAACTTAAATTGTAAAAAGCTTTTTCTAGTGGGTGATATCATTGATTTTTGGGCAATGAAAGATAACTTCTATTGGCCAAAAGACCATCAAAGGGTTTTAGATAAATTAAAGGAGATAAAAGATAGTGGAACTAATGTATTTTATATTACTGGAAATCATGACGATCCCTTAAGAAGCAAAAAAGATGCAAATAAATTTATAAAGACTGATAAAAGATTTAAAAAAATACTTGATAAAGCAAATACATTTAAAGTTGTTGATTCACATATACATGAATCCCAAACACAGGGAAAAATACTTATAATCCATGGCGATCAGTTTGATGTGGTTACTTCAAATATAAAATGGCTCTCTAAATTTGGAGGTGTCCTGTATGAAATCTTATTAAAATTGAACCGCCCCCTTTCAAAAAAACTGAAAAGTTTAACAAAAAAAACTGTAAACAAAGCTAGTAATTTTCAATTGAACGTACAAAGGTTATGCAAGAAAGAAAAGTATAAAGGTTTGTTGTGTGGACATACTCACTTACCACAAATAAAACAAAATTCTGATTACATCTATTTTAATACTGGTGATTGGATCGAAGCATGTACAGCCATCACAGAAGATCGAGAAGGGAGTTTTGAACTAAAAGGCTTCAGTAAAAATAAATCTGTCTTAATTAATAAACTATGAATAAAAATCTTTTAATCATATTAATGATTAATCTATGCATGCCATTATTTTCAAAAAATATTTGTGGAGAAAAAATTCTTTTTAACGGAAACATCTTTATAGAGGCAACAAGAGATATTGAAAAAAAAGCTATCTCTATAAATGACAAAAGAATCAATCATATTGGTGAGCTAGACGAATTTAAAATGTGTAGAGAGGAAAAGGTTGACCTAAAAAAAGGGTATGTTTTTCCAGGATTTGTAGATGCTCATGCTCATTTAAAAGGTGTAGGCTATAGACAGCTTAAATTAGATCTCTCTAACACATCAAGCAAGAAGGAGATGCTCCATAGAGTAAAAGTTTATAACGACAACAATCGAAACATGCAAATAATTTTTGGAGAAGGATGGATAGAAAAAAATTGGAGTGATAAAACTTTTCCTACGCGTTTTGATCTAGATGAAATCAATTCAAACATACCTATTATTCTTGAGAGAGCAGATGGACACGCATTTTTAGTGAATTCAAAAGCATTAATTCTTTCAAATATTGATTTAGTAACGAAAAATCCATCAGGAGGAGAAATAGAGAGACTTAGCGATGGAAGAGCGAATGGAATATTAATCGATGCTGCTAAAAATCTTGTACAGCAGCTAATACCTGCTCAAACAATTGAGGATGAAAAAAATGCTTTTGCATTAGGAGCCAAAACTTATCAACAAAGAGGCTGGACAGGAATGCATGACGCTGACTCCTTATTTATAGAGAAAATTAGAATCTTTGAAAATTTAGATTTAGATTTAAAAATTCATTTTTCTCTTAATCAAAAAGATTATGAACATTGCATTAAAGGCAGAAGGAGCATCAAGATATATGCTGACGGTGCAATTGGTTCAAGAGGGGCTGCTTTATTTGAAAATTATGAAGATAAAGATTCTAAAGGTTTGATTATCTATGACCGGAATGAAGTTAGGCAGTTGCTAAAAAACCTTTATGAACGTGACTGTCAAATTCAAATACATGCAATTGGAGATAGAGGGAATAGTATGACATTAGATCTTTATCAGGAATTTCTTGAGGGAACAAATAAGGATTTGAGATGGAGAATTGAACACGCTCAAAATGTCACCGAACAGGATCAACAACGATTTAAAAAATATAATGTCATTGCCTCTATGCAGCCATCTCATGCTATTGGAGATCTTCATTTTGCAAAAGATAGGCTTGGTTTAGAGAGGTTAGATTATGCATATGCCTGGAAAAGCTTTATTGAAAAAGGAGTCATTATTGTGGGTGGATCAGATGCTCCAGTTGAGTTTGGAGACCCTTTACAAGAATACTATGCAGCAGTTACAAGAAAAGATTTAACAGGATTCCATGACGAGGGTTGGAATCTACAACAAGCACTAAGCAGAGAAGAAGCACTAGATATTTTTACAAAATGGCCTGCTTATGCAATATTCCAGGAAGAAGATTTAGGCACAATTGAAGTTGGAAAATATGCAGACTTTAGTGTTTTCGATAAAAATATTTTGACCATTGATAATATGGAAATTCTTGATACTAAAGTCTTAATGACAATAATAAATGGAGAAGTTGTTTACAGAAATGAGTAAAATTTTAATAATCACTGACGCTTGGGAACCACAAGTAAATGGAGTTGTTGTCACTATGACTACCATGGTTAAAAAACTTAAAGAGAGAGGTTACAAGGTAGATGTTATACATCCAGGATTATTTCATACCTTTCCTTTGCCTAATTATCCAGAAATATCTGTTGCATGGAATTTTTGGGACCTGAAGAAAAAAATACAGAAATCAGATCCTGATTATATTCATATTTCTGTTGAGGGACCTTTGGGTTTGACTGGAAGGCATTATTGTCTAGAGCATAAAATTCCCTACAGTTCTGCAATTCATACCAAATTTCCCGAGTATGTGTATGAGAGATTTAATATTGGACTTGATATTACAAAAGGCCTTTTAAAATGGTTCCATAATTCAGCTATAAATACTTTGGTAAATACCAAAAGTCACATGAAAGAATTAAAAAACGATGGTTTTAATGATTTAGTGCTTTGGTCTAGAGGTTTTGATGAAGAGGTATTTTATCCAGATAAAAAAGGGGGAAAAGGAAACTACCTCTTATATGTCGGGAGAGTTGCAATAGAAAAAAATATTGAGGAATTTTTAAAGATGGAAACAAATCTTAAAAAAGTAGTAGTAGGTGGAGGCCCAATGTTGAATAAATTTAAAAGGAAATACAAAGAGGTTGATTTTCTTGGTTACAAAAGAGGAAAAGATCTCGCAAATATTTACAGGGATGCAGCATGTTTTGTTTTTCCTTCAAAGACAGATACATTTGGTATTGTTTTAATTGAAGCACTTGCTTGTGGAACTCCAATTGCTGGATTCGATGTTACAGGACCAAAAGATATTGTTATTGAAGGAGAGAATGGCTCATTAGATAAAGAGGATTTAGGTAAGGCTGTGGAGAGAGCTTTAAAAGTTGATAGAGTAAAGGTAGTTAAATCTGCAAAAAAATATACATGGGATGTATCAACCGATCAATTTATTGAGTCACTAGTTTCAATTAAGTAGATGTTTGTTTTTTTACCATTTTCTGACGAAAACCCAACAGTAAGAAAGCCTGTGGTTACTTGGGCCTTAATCGGCATCAATTTAATAGTATTTATTTTTCAAATGCTTTTATCACCACAGTCGAATCAATTGCTTATAGATTCATTTGGTGTAAGACCTTCAGCTTTTTTTGAATTAGTAAATTTACATACCATTTTTACATCTGCATTTTTACATGGAGGTTTCATGCATTTTGCATTCAATATGCTTGTTCTTCATATATATGGAGACAATATCGAAAATTATTTAGGAAGAACTAAATATATTATTTTTTATTTCTTGGGAGGAATAGCCGCAGCATTTTTTCAAGCAATATTTTCTAGAGGTCTAGACGTACCAATGATTGGAGCAAGTGGATGTATTGCTGGGATTATGGGAGCTTATTTCGTTCTATATCCAAAGGCAAGAATAAATGTGTTCATTTGGTTCATAATCTTTATTCAAACAATTAAGGTTCCAGCAAGCATAGTGATAGGCTTCTGGATAATAACTCAACTTATAAATGCAACAGGATCAAGTTCAGATGGTGTCGCGTATTTTGCTCATATTGGTGGTTTTGTATTTGGGTATATTGCAATAAAGTATTTTTTTAGGGGAACTAAAGCTAGAATATACGCTGATTCTGAAGAGGTGGAAGAAAGAGATATTCCATTTTTTAGAAAAAATAGAACTTCAGGATTAAGAAAAAAAGATGACGATTGATGATATAAAAAAAATGCTTGAAGAGGGCTTTAAGCTTAATCACAGTGAAGTAATCAACGAAAGCCCGAACCATTCAAATTATTCTGGAGATTTATCACATATAAAAATAATAATTGTTTCAGATGATTTTGTTGATGAAAGTTTGGTTCAAAGACATAAGCATGTATATTCAAAAATTCCTGAAGTAGTAAAAACAATTCATGCAATATCTATTATTGCGAAGACAAAGTCAGAATGGGATGAATCAAATGAATTTGCAGCTTCTCCACCATGTTCAAAAAATTAGTTTCAAATTACTTTAATTCTATAAAAGACAGAAAATTTTTTTATTCAGCAATAATTTTATTTGGAATATTTTGTAGTTCTCTAGGTATCAATAATTTCAGATTTGATGCTTCTTCAGAGACTTTGATTCTTGATAACGATGTTGATTATCAAATATATCAGCAATCTAACGATGATTTTGGTTCATCTGATTTTTTAATTCTTGCAATACAGTCTCCAAATGAAATTTTTACTCTTGATAATTTGCAAAATCTTCAAAATCTCAGAGACAAAATTCAAGTAATTGAGGGAGTTGATAGTGTTGTTTCAGTTTTTGATGCTCCAATACTTGAACAACCTAAATTATCATTGATCAAGTCA
Organism: Gammaproteobacteria bacterium; assembly: GCA_045563435.1. Classification (GTDB taxonomy): domain Bacteria; phylum Pseudomonadota; class Gammaproteobacteria; order Magnimaribacterales; family TMED112; genus TMED112. The sequence continues at coordinate 7,502 of JBJLJD010000001.1, read as the reverse complement.
GCATCTAATGATAAGTATTTGCTTGAAGACGAGCTAAACCTTCCTCTAGCTAAACAAGAATTAATCGATAGTCCTATTTTTAGTGAACTGGTAATAAGTAAGGACGGTAAAACACTTGCGTTTCAAATTAATCTCGATGGAAAAGATAATTATGACCAAACAGTTATCGATATAAGATCTGAGATTCAGACTTTTAAAAATTTCAATATAAATCTTGCAGGACCATCAATGATAGTTTTTGACACGATTAACTTTATTAAAAATGATGTAATTACTTTTGGAACTATTACTGTTTTAGTTTTCTTTATTTTTCTCTATTTAATATTTAGAGATTTTTGGCCTGTAACCATAATACTTTTAAATGCATTGATAGTTATGTTTATAAGTATTGGGGTAATGGGGTTAATGGATTGGCCAATAAGTATAGTTTCGTCAAATTTTTTGGCCTTGTTGCTTATAACATCTATTGCAATTTCAATTCATATACTTGCTAAAGTTCAAACAGATGGAGATAAAAATATTTCCACTAGCAAATCTTTATCAGATATTTTCATGCCATGTCTTTTTACAGCATTAACTACAATAGTGGGTTTTGCTTCCTTAATCTTGAGTGATATCAAGCCGGTAATTGATTTTGGAAAAATGATGAGCGTAGGAGTGCTTTTAAACCTTTTGAGCTCATTTTTATTTATACCATTGGCACTAGAGCTTAAAAATATAAAAAGTCTTACACAAAAAAATATTGCAGATTTCGTATACAACAATGGCTATGTTCAAAGTAAAGGATTTATTAAAAAAGCATGGATTCCATTTTTGCTTATTTTTATCCCATTGATAATTTATCTACCAACTAATTTAAAAGTAGAAAATAAATTTATCGATTATTTCAACAAAGAAACTGAAATATATATGGGAATGGAAACTATTGATAAAAATCTTGGTGGTACAACTCCCTTTGATATTATTCTTTCTTTGCCTGAGGCAATAGAAGAAGTTGATGAAGAGGATCTCTTTTTTAGTGAGAACTCAGAAACTGCAAAATACTGGTGGAAAAAAGAGAATATGGATAAGCTTCAAAAGGTTCAAAATGAAGTTTCTAAACTTGATGAATTGGGTAAGGTTTTGAGCATTGCAAATGGCATTGAGCTTGCACAAAATTTAAATAATAATCAGCCTCTTGGAGATTTGGAATTAGCCTTTGTAAGAAATTCATTATTAGATAGCGAGAGAGCTCAAAAGGTTTTAGAGACATTTATTGATGAAACAGAGAAAAGCACTAAAATTTTTGCAAGAACTATAGATTCAAGTCCAAATCTTAATAGAAACGAGCTAATCAACACAATTGATAAAATTCTCCAAAAGAATTTCAAAGGTACTGAAATTGACTATCAGATTACTGGTTTAGGTGTGTTGTATAACAATTTGCTTCAAAGTCTCTTTTCTTCACAAATAAAAACACTTAGTTTTGTCTTGGTTTCAATCTTCTTGATGGTTTCTTTTCTTTTTAGATCACTGTTGGTAGGTTTTTCAGTCATGCTTATACCTTCTATTTCAGTTGGTGTGGTTATGTCGTCAATGAGTGTTTTAAACATCCCTCTAGATATCATGACAATAACTATTGCATCAATTTGTGTAGGAATGTCAGTAGATTATGCAATACATTTTGCTTGGAGGTATTTAAAAGAAAATGATGAAAAGAAAACACTTCTCTCCGCAGGCAGGGCAATTCTTATTACTGGATTTACAATAATTATGGGCTTTCTTGTTTTCCTTTTTTCAAATTTTAATCCAACGATATTATTTGGCGTTTTTTCTGGGATAGCTATCTTCTTTGCAATGTTGCTTTCAATATATCTATTACCAAGAATCTTAGACTTACAAAGTAAATAATTTCTTAAAATTTTCAGTAGTATATTCAGCCATTTCAATTACATTTTCCCCACGAACATTAGCAATATGCTCTGCAATATGAGGCAGATTCATAGGTGTATTGATGTTATGTTTTGTTTTTGATTTTAAATTTCTTGGTATCAGATAGGGGGCATCAGTTTCAATAATTAATCTATCTTTAGGGATAATTTTTAGTAATGAATTTAAGTCTATTCCTCTTCGTTCATCACAAACCCATCCAGTAATTCCAATGAACAGGCCTAAATCTAAGAAAGATACTAATTCGCTTTTATTCCCGGTAAAACAATGAACAACGCCACCAGGTAAATTAGAAAAATATTTCTTTAATATGCTGTAAAAGTCTTTAAATGCATCTCTGTTATGAAGAAAAACAGGCATTTTATGATCAGAGGCTAATTTTAATTGCACCTCGAATGATTCTTGTTGGGTAATTTTCTGCTGAAAATCTCTGTAATAATCAAGACCTATTTCACCAATTGCACTTATATTTTCCTGAATAATCAAAGTTTCTAGTTTTTTTATTAATTCTGAATCTACTTCATTAGCATGATGTGGATGTATTCCAATACCGCAGCTAATTTCTTTGTAAGTAGAAGAAAATTTAATAACTTCATTAATGTCTTTTTTCTCTGCTGCAGGGCAAAAGAAATAATCAACTCCTAATTTTTTAGATTCATTAAGAATATCCTCAAAGTTTTCTTTAAAAGAGGAGTGTGTAATGTTAAAACAAGCGTCTGCTAATACCATTTCTAATATATTTTGGTAAACTCTAACCTAGTCGAAATGAGATTCCAAGGAACAAAAAACTATATTGCTACAGAAGACCTTAAATTAGCGGTTGATGCAGCTTTAAATTTAGAGAAACCACTTCTAGTTAAAGGTGAGCCGGGTACAGGTAAAACAATGCTTGCACTTGAAGTTGCTGAATCACTTGGGTTAAGGCTTATTGAATGGCACATTAAATCTACAACCAAAGCTTCACAAGGTCTATACGAGTACGATGCAGTATCAAGATTGAGAGATTCACAGCTTGGAAATGAAAAAGTTAAAGATATTAAAAACTATATAAAAAAAGGCAAACTTTGGGATGCATTTGATTCCGATGAGCAAGTTGTTTTATTAGTAGATGAAGTTGATAAAGCTGACATCGAGTTTCCAAATGATCTTCTTCAAGAGTTGGATAGGATGGAATTTTATTGCTATGAATTAGATAAAACAATTAAAGCTAAGAAACGTCCGCTTGTAATTATCACTTCTAACAATGAGAAAGATTTACCTGATGCTTTTTTAAGAAGATGTTTTTTCCATTTTATTGCTTTTCCTGATAGAGCAGTTCTTGAAAGCATCATTAATGTACATATCCCTAAGATCAAGAAGAACCTTCTTAAGAAATCTCTTGATATGTTTTTTGATGTTAGGAAAGTGCCCGGCTTAAAGAAAAAGCCTACAACATCTGAGTTAATAGACTGGCTAAAACTTATTGTTTCTGATGATCTAGCCCAAGAATTGATTGCAAAAAAAGATAAAGAACTTTTACCTCCACTTTATGGAGCTCTTCTTAAAAATGAGCAAGATGTCGAACTCTTACAGAGATTGGCATTTATGACAAGAAGAGAGTCATAATGCTGATAAACCTTTTCAGCACAGTAAGAAATTATGGTGTTCCTGCTACCTTAAAAGAGTTTTTAGATCTTCTGAAAGCATTGGATAAAAACTTAGCCTTCGCTAATTGGGATGATTTTTATTACCTTTCGCGAACAATATTGGTTAAAGATGAAAAATATTTTGATAAGTTTGATAGAGCTTTCGATATCTTTTTTAAAGGTGTAGAGAACCTCGATGATATTTTTAAAATGCTTATTCCAGATGATTGGCTTAGAAAGCAGTTTGAAAAAGAACTAACTGAAGAAGAGCTGAAAAAAATAAAAGATTTAGGCGGTCTTGAAAATCTAATGAAAGAATTTAAAAAACGACTTGAAGAGCAAGAAAAACATCATCATGGTGGCTCTAAATGGATTGGTACTGCTGGCACTTCTCCTTTTGGGAACGATGGGCACCACCCAAATGGAATCAGAGTTGGTGGGAAATCAAACAAAGGAATGGCGGCTAAAGTTTGGGAAGCAAGGGACTTTAAAAATTTAGACGATTCACTTCAGCTTGGAACAAGGAATATCAAAATTGCTTTAAGAAAGTTACGAAAAATGACAAGGAAAAGTGAAAACTTTGAATTTGATTTAGATACAACTATTAAAAGTACCGCAAAAAATGCAGGCTATTTAGAGCTTGAATATATTCGTGAAAAGATGAATGACATTAATCTTATTGTGTTCTTTGATGTTGGTGGGTCAATGGACCCATTTGTAAAGGTGTGTGAAGAGCTCTTTTCTGCAGCTAAGTCTGAGTTTAAAAATCTGGAATATTACTATTTTCATAATTGTGTTTATGAATCTGTTTGGAAAGACAATTACAGAAGAAATGAAAACAGAATCAACACACAAAATATTCTAAATAAATTTGGAAAGAATCATAAAGTTATTTTTGTAGGTGACGCTAGCATGGCACCTTATGAGTTGACAAATCCTGGAGGAAGTATTGAACATTGGAATAAAGAATCAGGAGAGAGCTGGATAAATAAAGTAACAGGTCATTTTTATAAAACAGCATGGTTAAATCCTGTTCATGAAGATCACTGGGACTACACTTCTACTATAAAAATGTTAAATAACTTGATGGATCAAAAAATGTTCCCATTAACAATAAGCGGAATATCAAATGCAGTAAGTTATTTATCAAAGAAGCATTAATGAAAGCTCTAGAAATTAAGAATCTTAAAAAAACATACAAAAATAATGTCGTAGCACTTAAGGGCATCGACTTATCTGTAAAAAAAGGAGATTTTTTTGCACTATTAGGTCCAAACGGAGCAGGAAAGTCTACTACTATAGGCATAATTTCATCTTTAGTTGTCAAAAATGAAGGGAGTTTAAAAATATGTGGAATAGATGTAGATGAAGATTTCAATTCTGCAAAATTAAAATTAGGCGTTGTAAATCAAGAGTTTAATTTTTCTCAGTTCGAAAAAGTTTTTGACATTATTGTCACCCAAGCTGGCTTTTATGGTGTTCCCTATAAAGTTGCTAAGGAAAGAGCTGAAAAATATCTTAAAAAACTTGGTCTCTGGGATAAAAAAGACGAAATTGCAAGAATGTTGTCAGGTGGTCAAAAAAGAAGAGTAATGATAATCAAAGCACTTATTCACGAACCCGAACTTTTGATACTTGACGAACCCACAGCAGGAGTAGATATAGAACTAAGACGAATACTATGGGAATTTTTAGAAGACATTAATAAAAATGGGACAACTATTATACTTACAACACATTACTTAGAGGAAGCAGAAAGTCTTTGTAAAAATATTGCAATTATAGATAACGGTGAAATCATTGAAAATACTTCAATGAATAAACTTCTCTCAAAATTAGAGGATCAATTTTATGTAATCGAGACATCTAATAATATTGATCAATCTTTTAAACTTGAAAATTTCTATTGTAAATGGGAAGACAAAAATAAATTTACTGTAAAAATACCTAACGGTAAAACTCTTAATGATCTTTTTGTTGAAGATGAAATTAGTAAAATTAAAATCACTAATATTAAAAACCAAACTAATAGATTAGAAGAATTATTTGTAAGGTTAACTTCAAAAAATGATTAAATTAATTGCTCTTTTAACACTTTCTAATTATCAAATTAGAAGAATTTTTAGGATTTGGATACAAACCATTATTCCTCCGGCTATTACTACTGCCTTGTATTTTTTAATATTTGGACAATTAATTGGAAGGCGAATAGGGGAGATGCCAGGATATGAGGGGCTTTCTTATATTGAATTCATGGTGCCAGGGCTAATTATGCTCTCTGTTATTACAAATGCATATGGAAATGTTGCTTCAGGTTTTTATGGTGCTAAATTCCAAAAAGCTCTAGAAGAGATAATTATTTCTCCTATGCCTAATTGGGCAGTATTGCTTGGATTTATTTCTGGAGGAATAGTAAGAGGCTTCATAGTTGGAGTTGTTGTTATTTTCGTGAGTATTTTTTTCGTAGATATAACAGTTGATAATATCTTGCTAACAATTTTCTCTGTTTTCTTAACTTCTTTGTTATTTTCTGTCTTAGGACTGATAAATGGAATATTTGCTAAAAACTTTGACGATATAAGCATTGTCCCAACTTTTATACTTACACCTCTAATATATTTGGGTGGAATATTTTATTCAATTGAAATTTTATCAAGTGAATGGCAATTTATTTCAAAATTAAACCCTATCCTATACATAGTTAATTTCTTTAGGTTCGCTATGCTAGGCAGCTCTGAAATTGATCCTATGCAGGGCTTTATACTCATTGTCTTCTTTACACTGCTCTTCTTCATCATTGCATATTCATTGCTTCTAAAAGGTGTTGGAACTAAAGAATAATGAAGGGACCCCTTGGTAAAAAGGTAGCAGCTCCCAAAAAATTCGATCCTAAAGTTTTATTTCCAATTTCAAGAACCGAACAACGTAAAGGAGTTGTTGATAAGACAGATATCACTACTATTAAGGGTGATGATGTTTGGAATATTCATGAGCTTCTTTGGATAGATAAGAACAACAATTCACACCACAATGAATTATCAATAAGCCTAAATTGCACATCTAAAAATACTGTTGAATCAAAGTCTATGAAATTATTTCTTGGCTCTTTGGTGCATAAGAAATTTAAAAATATCTCGGAAGTTAAAAATGTAATAAAACGTCATATCGAAGCAGTGACTAAATCAAAAATTAAGCTTGGCAAAATTTATACAAAACAAGACGCTACTGAATGTGAAATAAAAATTTCATCCAATGTTAAACCTCTTAAAGAGTCTTCATATAAAGCTAGTAAAAGGAAAAACTTTAAAACTTATATTTTCAAAGCATTTCGATCACTTTGTCCTGTTACCAATCAGCCAGATATCGCAGATATCTACTTAGTTGCTGATTTAAATGCAGAAAATAAAAAAGATATATCAGAGTATCTTGGCAGTTTTTTTGAAAAAAATGGTTTCCATGAAAGATGCGTTGAAGAGATGTTCTTTGAATTAAAAAGAAAAAAATATCTTATCAAAAGCATTGAAGGATACTTTGAAAGAAGGGGAGGTATTGCAATTATCCCTAGACGTTATTCTGTTTGATATAATTCACAAACTCCGGAGAGATGGCAGAGTGGTCGATTGCGCTATCTTGGAAAGGTAGTGAGCGTTTATAGCGTTCCGAGGGTTCGAATCCCTCTCTCTCCGCCAGTATTTAAGATTTATTCTGCTTCAACATTGAATAGTTTGTTGTATATGCTCCACTGATCATCAACTTTTATTAGTGATAAGGTATCAAGAAAAGTTATTCCCAAATATTTATCTCTAATTTTGACTGCAGCAGTGGTGCCTTCAACAACAGTTGAGAGTATTTCATATTCCACATCAGCAGGTTCTTGTGCTGAGACAAATTCTGCAAAATCCTCAGTACTCATTTCTAAAAAATCACCATGAAGATGCCCTACAACTT